>JALWJV010000354.1:0-4326 GCA_026996955.1 Deltaproteobacteria bacterium | reverse complement strand
ATCCCGAAGGGTTTCAAAATTGGAAAGCTATTATTGACATAACTCCTTTTAATATCGTTGAAAAAACAATTTTCCATATTTTGAAACGCTCAATTTAGGGTAAAGTTATCTGGTGCATTTCAGCAACCGATTTCCTCTGGCTCTGAACTGAAAAACAGGCGAACAGAAAATTATATCCGCAAAGCCCTGACGTATCTGCCAAGTTCTGGCTTTACTGTTTAAATAAACTGCGGTGAGGATATGTCGGTAATCAGTTCAGGTGAGAAACAATAGCCGGTGACCTTTAGGCCCCGGCTATGAATAGACTCTCTGTACTTTAAGGATACGTAATCTGTCAGGCAGCTGCCATTGCATCCTTTACTATGCTTGAAAAAGCAGAAGGATCGGTCACTGCAAGGTTTGCAAGTATCTTGCGGTCAACAGCAATTCCGGCCTTGGACAGCCCGTTTATAAAGCGGCTGTACGAGGTTCCGTTTTCCCTGCAGGCAGCATTGATCCTTGCAATCCAGAGCCTCCTGTACAGGCGTTTTTTCTGACGCCTGTCGCGGTATGCGTAACAGAGCCCCTTTTCAACCGTATCCTTTGCCTGGCGGTAACAGCGGCTCCTGGCACCCCTGTATCCCTTGGCCAGCTTTAATATCTTCTTCCGGCGTCTGCGGGCCTTAAAGCCCCTTTTTACACGTGGCATGGTTAATCAACTCCTTGCTTTTAACTAGATGCAGCAGCTAAACGTAGGGCATCATGCGCTTCAGGGATTTGACCATTGAATCATCAATGACAGCGCGCCTGCGCAGGTTTCTCTTGCGCTTTGTGGATTTCTTCGTAAGGATATGGCTTCTGCCCTCCTTGTTGAACATGAACTTCCCTGATCCTGTTTTAGTGAAACGTTTTGCTGCTGAACGTTTTGTCTTTAGTTTTGGCATTTCTGTCTCCTTATTAAAGGCAACAATATTCCACACCCGCCCCGAACGGGTAGTGAACACAAATTATTAACCCCAACTGAGTCTCAGGTCAATCTTTTTTAGGAGCGAGGATCATATGCATGATACGGCCTTCCATGTTAGGCATGTGCTCAACAGTGGCAATATCTGACATCTCATCCGCTACCTTTTTAAGAAGTTCCTTCCCAAGATATGAATGAACTACTTCCCTTCCCCGAAATGTGACAGTCACCTTCACCTTGTTGCCCTGGCCAATAAACTTCCTGATGCGCCCCTTCTTGACGTTCATATCATGAACATCTGTCCTGGGTCTCATCTTTACTTCCTTGACCTGGATGACTGTCTGTTTCTTCTTGGCTTCCTGGGCCTTTTTGCTCTGCTCATAACGGAACTTGCCGTAATCCATGATCCGGCATACCGGTGGACGGGCATTGGCCGCTACCTCCACCAGGTCAAGTCCCCTGTCCCTGGCCTTGTCCAGGGCCTCCTCTCTGGAGACAACACCAAGCTGCTTTCCGTTTTCATCAACCAGTCTTACCTCCCTGGCCCTGATCCTCTCATTAATGTTTACGGGGCGTTCTGTTGCGATATTGCACCTCCCTTGATTAAAATTTTGATACCTAAGATTGATCGTTTCAAAAAATATAACTGAAACTCTTCACCATTCTTAAAATATGATGAAAAGATAACATAATTGCCGTAATCTCTCCGTCACCCAGCCATCTGTTCCAGGCATTCGTCCTTTATCATATCGGCAAACTCATCCACTGGCATTGCATCAAGCTGCAAACCCTTTCTGGTACGGGGGCTTACATTTCCTGCCTCTGTCTCCTGGTCACCAACCACCAGCATGTAGGGTATTTTCTGGAGCTGGGCCTCCCTTATCTTCTTGCCCAGCTTTTCATTTCTGGTATCTGCCTCGGCACGAATCCCCACAGCCCTGAGCCTCTGCACCACTTCTTCCGCCCAGTCATTATGCCTGTCGGCAACTGTAAGCACTGTTGCCTGAACCGGGGCAAGCCAGGTTGGAAATGCCCCAGCGTAATGCTCAATAAGCACCCCGAAAAAACGCTCCAGAGAGCCAAGCAGGGCACGATGTACCATTATTGGTGCATGAGGCTGACTGTCCTGGCCGGTGAAAGTTACATTAAAACGCTCAGGCAGGTTAAAGTCCACCTGAATTGTAGAGCACTGCCATGACCTGTCAAGACTGTCCCGGATTTTTATGTCAATTTTGGGGCCGTAAAACACACCCTCTCCAGGGTCAATCTCGTAGGAAAGCCCCTGGCGCTCCAGTGCATTTTTCAGCGCCCCTGTTGCAAGCTCCCAGTGCTCATCGCTCCCTACGGATTTTTCAGGCCTGGTGGAAAGGTAGATGTCATATCTGTCAAAGCCGAACACCCTCAGAACATACAGGGTCATGTCAAGGATCTCGTTGATCTCATCATCGAGCTGATCCGGCCGGCAGAAGATGTGTGCATCATCCTGAGTGAAGCCCCTTACGCGCATGAGGCCGTGAAGTGTGCCTGTCATCTCGTACCTGTACACAGTTCCCAGTTCACACCACCTCAGGGGAAGATCACGGTAGCTCCTCTTCCTTGAATTGTATATGGCTATATGAAAGGGGCAGTTCATGGGCTTTAACTGGTACTTGATCTCATCAATTTCCATGGGCGAGTACATGTTTTCGCCGTAAAAGTCCAGGTGTCCGCTTGTCTTCCAGAGATCAAGACGTGCTATATGGGGGGTAAACAAGAGGTCATAGCCCCGCTTCATGTGCTCTTCCCGCCAGAAATCCTCAATGGACTTCCGGATCATGGCACCCTTGGGATGCCAGAGAATCAGGCCAGGTCCTGTTTCTTCCTGTATTGAAAACAGGTCAAGGTCCTTTCCAAGGCGGCGATGATCACGCTTCCTGGCCTCCTCCAGCATGGCAAAGTACTTCTTCATTGCCTTCTTGTCATAGAATGCCGTACCGTAGATGCGCTGGAGCATGGGCCGTTTTTCATCACCCTTCCAGTATGCACCGGCAAGGCTGGTGAGCTTGAATGCCTTGAGCTTGCCTGTGTCTGGAAGATGTGGACCGCGGCAGAGGTCAGTGAAGTTTCCCTGGGAGTAGAGAGATACAGTTTTTTCGCCCTCAGCCTCAAGGTCACGCAGGAGTTCAGCCTTGTACTCCTCACCCTGGCTGGTGAAGAACTCAAGGGCATCAGAGATGGCCATCTCCTTTCTGGTAATGGGGAGTGCCTCTCTTACAATTTCATTCATGCGTGATTCTATCTTTTCAAGATCTTCAGGCGTAAAACCCCTCTCATAGTCGAAGTCATAATAAAATCCGTTATCAATTGCCGGGCCTATGGCAATTTTCACATTGGGAAACAGGTCCTTAACCGCCTGTGCCATAACATGGGCTGTGGTATGCCTCAGGACTTCAAGATTGTCATCTGCAGGAAAGACAGCCTCCAGGGTACACTCTTTGTCAATAGGGGTAGAGAGGTCTTTCAGTTCACCATCTATCCTTGCAAGGATCGCCTGTTTTCTCTTCTTATTGCTTAACACCTCAGCCAGCACATCAATTGCTGGAGTGCCTTTGGCAGCCATAACTTGGCCATGGTCAGGGATGGTAACGGATATGGAGGGTTGATCTGTCATTTGAGGCCGCCTCTTTTGTGCTTAAACCATGATTAGTAGTCCTGTTCTACCGCCTGATATATAATTCCGCTGCTACAAGCGTAAAAGGCATCTTGCCCTGCCCGGGTCAGATGCCTTTTATTGGGAACATTCCCTGTCTGCTTAACTCTTTTGATGATGTTGGTGATGCACATGATTGCCAAGCATCATGTACTACCTGGCCAAAATAAGGCAGGAATGTCTCAATATAATCGAAGAACGAGCATTCTGTTTATAATGAAAATCAAATACATAAAAATTGGTAGGCGCGGGCGGGATTGAACCGCCGACTTCTACCGCGTCAAGGTAGCGCTCTCCCACTGAGCTACGCGCCTACAGAAACCTTAAAACTGATATTACCTGCATAAATATGGGCAGGCGATGCTGTTGATAACAGGAAAGAGTTAAAGTGTCAATATGGCATGAATGAATGTTTTGCATGTTGCGTTTCAGATATTCACTACTTTAAATGGCTCTGCCTGGCCAATCTCTCCATTCAACAGGGCAATCTGCGGGATATTCTTCCAGTTTTTCCCTAAAATATCAGCACCAAACACATCAATGGCAACAGGATCAAAGGATGCTGCAATAATACCTGGGGCAGGATCACACTTTGGCCCGAACAGGTGTGCCTCTGCCATGCCTTCACGTGCGTCAAGCAGGGTAAAGTCAGGGGTACGGTATCTGTTAAGGTCTGCAATTGCCTCATGCACCC
>JALWJV010000353.1 GCA_026996955.1 Deltaproteobacteria bacterium | reverse complement strand
GTATTGAGGCAGGAAGGGTTGGGCTTGCCATAAGGGGGGTGGTGCCCATTTTCTGGAACAGTTCCAAGCCGGTGGGAAGTGTTGAGGTGGCAACAAGTCTATCTACTGTAGCACACGTGCTATCCAGGGCTAATGGAGAGATGAACCAGATTTTTGGTATTCCAAGAGTTGAAGCCACTGCTGCTGCATCCCGTGTCGAAACCATTGGTAATTACACAATTCTGTCAAAAAGGCCAGAATCAGTTGATGGCAGCATAGTTACCCCTGAATTTTTAAGCAGGGCAGTGAAAAACGGTATTGCAGAACTGGTTCTTCCCAACATGATAGTGACGGCGGTAGCCATACCGGATTATCAGGGTAAACCCACAGGGATTTATGTGCGTTTTAATGATGTAACTGCACTGAATGCAATGATAAGAAAGGAGAATATCAAAACCGCTGTAATCCTTGGCGGAGTAATGCTCTTTGCAGTGCTGTTCAGTATAGTTGGAATACGTAGGGTGGTGAAAAAACCCATTGATAATATACTTGAAGTCATGGAGCCTGTGACCCAAGGGCAGCTTGAGCAGCCACTTAAACTCGAAGGAGCAACGGAGATCAGGAAGCTTGCAAGTATGGGCAATAATATTGTCTATGCTACAGGTAATTTGATAAATGTTATTAAGGCACAGGCATCAGGGCTTGAGCGTAACACACAGGAGCTTAAAAGCGCTGTTGAGATTATTACTGACGGTTCCACTGAAATTGACGGTGCTGCGGCCAGGGTAGCTGAATCCTCTACTATGGCAGCCGGCACGTTGAGTAGCGTGGCTGCATCTGTAAATGAACTGAATGTTGCCACAAATGAGATAGCCCAGAGTGTTGCAGAGACTGCCCAGGCCACCAACGAGGCACAGGAAAAGGCGTCTGTAGCCAATGCAGCCATTGAACGGCTTGGCCATGATTCAGAAAAGATTGGCGGAATTGTGGAGGTTATTTCGTCCATAGCTGCCCAGACCAATCTGCTTGCCCTTAATGCTACCATTGAGGCCGCCAGGGCAGGTGAGGCTGGCAAGGGATTTGCCGTGGTTGCAAATGAAGTTAAGGAGCTTGCCAAGCAGACAGCCCAGGCCACAGAAGAGATCTCTTCAATGATTTCATCCCTGCAGTCAGAAACAGCAGGTGCAGTGAAATCTGTTGAGGATATAACCAGAATTGTTGCCAGGGTAAATGATCTTGCAAATACCATTGCCAGCGCTGCAGAAGAACAGACTGCAACTGTTGCTGAAATCAATGACAGTGTGGCAAGTAGTGCTTCACAGGTGGCTGACCTTGAAAAACAGGCAGAGGACCTTGCTGCCCAGGCCAGCGATTTTGCTGCTGTATCCGGTATTGTGGAAAAGGTGCAGACCAGTGTCAGTGATAATGCCGTCCAGGCCCTGGAAGTTGCGAATTTCTATTCTGTGAATGATGAAGCGCTTCGCCAGGCTATGCAGTTTAGCAGTTCCAAGGTTCAGATGATGGGGGGCGTGCTTGCCCATTTTGCCTGGTATGAACAGGTGAAGTCTGCAGTTTATATGAATCAGGTTCCTGATGTAGAGCACAATCCTGACCGTTGTTTGCTGGGGTACTGGATTAAGAATGCCATGGAACATTGCAGCAATAACCCCCAGCTGATATCAACCATCCATTCAGTACACACCCAGTTGCATGAGGGCCTGCATGACATTGAGAGCGCGGTACGTGCAGGTAAGACACGGGATGAACTGGAGGAAATATTCAAGGAGAAGATTCACGCAAAATTCCAGGAGATGGTGGGATATATCATGGATGCACGACAGATGGAATGTAATGTAAATTCCTACTCCATCGTATAAATTGTGTGTCAGGCGTACTTCTAAGACACCAGATGGTTTGAGTGTTTGGGAAAATAGCTGATGTTAGGCTTCCAGCCCTACGGGTTGGGAGCCTTTTTAGTGCCCTACGAGCAAAGCTTGTGGAGTGGAAATGCATCAGTCAAATTTCAAAAAAATAAGCGCAGGACGAACGCCCTGCGCTTATTGGAGGAGGAGAAGGAGGAGAGATGTTAACATACAAGGTCGTATGTTGGACAAATTATGGCATCTGTACTTTAAGCTGTGGCAATGGCAGCTCTATTTACGTTTTCTAAATCTTAAAGTCTTTTTTCTTTTTCCCGCCTTTTCACACTGACGTCTGCAGTTGTTGCATATTGCAGGTTCTGTGGGTCTGCGGGGATTCTTTAAGCACTTCATAATATCTTTCCTGTTATGCTCTGTAAATGCAAACCGTGTGCCAGCTAATGTTATGAAGGTTGTAAAATTGGGGGATTGGTGTGGAAGGGCGGATTCAGCTCTTGTTTTCCCTGAAGATAATATCGGTCTCGTTATGGGCAGCGTAGTCTGTGATCAATTGTTTCAGTTCCCTGACATAAGGGCAGTCCCATACGGCAACCAGGCTATTTTTGAATGTGTATGTGTCTGCCTGTTGGTGTTCAAGTATTGCTGCAAAGACCTGGGGTTTGCGGCAGACCCTGGGACGTGAGCTGTAAATGGTACATGCTCCTTTGGAAGAAAGTGCGGGGCATGAGCTTTCCCTGGTCAGAATCATGCTCCATCCGTTTTTCCAGTGATAAAGGGCGGGAGGCAGTGAATAAAAGGGCTTACCATTAATTTTTAGCGAATTTTCCGCATATGCATCGGTTTTTTTTGATTCATCACTGTCATGGACAGGGAGCTTGAACAGTTTTGCTTCGTCAGAAGAAAGGGGGATTTCAAAGAAATCCTGCTTGGCATTCTTTGATGGCCCTGTGCAGCAGAGAGTGCACTTGCACGGGGTGCATAAGAGTGAGTTAATGGATTCAAGTTCTGTATCTATAATATTGTGTTTTGCCCTGGCAGTGGCGGCATCAAACGGGTCAGCCTCTTCACCATTGGTCATAACTGTGATGTCAGCCAGAGCATTATTTTTATTTCCTTTTGAGTTTGAAAATAAATTTTTTTCTTTGTTATCCTGAAGCTCAGGGTGTTTGATTGTTTCGAAAATTTTAAGAAATTTCAGGAAGTTTGTCAATATTTTGGCGGGCGTGTGGTAAGTTATTGACGCAACTTCAAGCTCATCCGGCATGTCTGGCAGCAGCTCCTCTATCCTTTTGTAGGGGCCTGTAAGGTAAAGCAGCAGCGCCATATTGCACAGAGGCCAGGCAGGGTGGGTTAGAAGGTCAAGCCCCCTTTTCCATGATTCGGAATCGGGGGCGCCCGGTGGAAGTTCAGGGTAGTTCACGGCGTAATCTTTTAAGCCGGATCAGGCGTGCAGGCTCCTGACCTCTGTCAGTGATGGCTGACTCTCTTTTGCCTGTAACATTTCTGTACCGGTTTCAAAAACAGACTGCGCATCAAGGCCTACATCTTTTCTCAGTTTATCCTGTGAACCTTGCTCAATGAACCTGTCCGGCAGCCCCACACGTTTAACGCGAACCGCGGTGATTCCCTCATCTGCAAGACATTCCAGAACCGCAGAGCCAAAGCCTCCGGCAAGGGCATTTTCCTCAACCGTTATGATGCGACCGGTCTTTCGGGCAAGGTCAATCACCATATCCTTATCAAGAGGTTTTACAAAACGGGCATTTACAACTGCCACGCTTGCACCATGCTCCTTTTCCAGTAGTTTTGCAGCCTCAAGTGCAGTCTGCACATGCTGCCCAACTGCCAGGATTGCCAAGTCAGTACCGTCCTGAAGGAGCTCTGCCTTGCCTATTGGAATCTCCTTGTACTGCCAGTCAAGGCTTACTCCCACACCTGTCCCCCTGGGATAGCGGACTGCAGCAGGGCCATCATGCTGAATACCCGTATATATCATGTGTTGCAGCTCATTTTCATCCTTGGGGCTCATCACCACCATATTGGGGACATTACGCAGAAACGACAGGTCAAACACACCATGATGTGTGGGGCCATCATCTCCAACAAGCCCGCCTCTGTCTATGGCAAAGAAGACTGGCTGGTTGGTCAGGCAGACATCGTGGATGATCTGGTCGTAAGCCCGCTGCAGAAATGTGGAGTAGATTGCTACAACCGGCTTCAACCCCTCAAGTGCCATGCCTGCTGCGAAGGTTACTGCGTGCTGCTCAGCTATGCCTACGTCAAAGAACCGGTCCGGATACTCCTTGTGAAATTTATCAAGACCTGTTCCTGACGGCATTGCTGCTGTTATGGCCACAAGTTTGGGGTTGTCTGCGGCAATGCGCGTTATGGTCTGGCTGAAGATCTCTGTGTATGACGGTGCCTTGGGCTTGGCAGGTTTGATAGGTGCCCCGGTTTCAATATCAAAGGGTCCGAGCCCGTGGAACTTGGACGGATTTTTTTCAGCCGGTTCATATCCCTTGCCCTTTTTGGTCAGTACATGCACAAGGATAGGGCCGGGGATATTCTGTACATTAGAGATTGTTTCAATCAGTGCATCAATTTGATGCCCGGGAATTGGGCCGACATATTCAAACTGCAGTGCTTCAAAGAGCATGCCCGGGGTAAAAAGACTCTTCAGAGAGTCTTCCCCTTTCTTCATGGCTGCCCATATATTTTCGCCAATGTCGGATTTTTTAAGAAATGTCTCAACCTCTTTTTTGAGTTTGGTGGCAAATTTGCTGGTGAGTTTTCGGCTTAAAAAAGAGGATAGGGCGCCGACATTGGGTGAAATTGACATCTCATTGTCATTCAGGATGACAATAAGGTCTTTTCTGAGGCTTCCTGCATTGTTCAGGCCTTCAAATGCAAGGCCGGCGGTCATTGAACCGTCTCCAATTACGGCAATTACCTTGCCCTCTTTTTTCTCAATGTCCATGGCGGTTGTCATGCCAAGGGCAGCCGAGATTGAGGTACTGCTGTGCCCTGTATCAAGGGCATCATGCACGCTTTCCTGTATCTTTGGAAACCCGCTTATTCCATCCTGCTGTCGCAGTGTGTGAAACTGTTCCCTGCGTCCGGTAAGGAGTTTGTGTGCATAGGACTGATGTCCAACATCCCATACAATTTTGTCCTTGGGGGTGTCGAAAATGTAGTGCAGGGCAATGGTAAGCTCAACAACGCCAAGGCTTGGGGCAAGGTGCCCCCCGCTCTTTGCAACTGTTGTGACAATGCGTTCGCGGATCTCTGAAGCAAGCTGGTTAAGTTCATTAAGATTAAAGTCTTTTATGTCCTGCGGTGAATTTATTGTATCGAGCAGATTACTCATCTGTCTGAAATGCTCCTTGTTTTTTTATTGTATAAGTTTGTGAAACCTGGATTGAGCGATTGTCGGATTTCAAAAGTTGAAGGGTATGATGTATGTAACTCCTTTTAATATCGTACTAATCATTTCTTAAAACTTTTGGAACGCTCAATTCAGGTGAAAACAGCTCAAAGCTGAAATCTCAAAGGGGTTAAGAAGGTATGCTTATTCGTTTTTAGCTTTCAGCTTCCGACTTTGAACTTTGAGCTAACTTTCATGGTCAGCATGTCATGAAAGTTTATGGTTAATTATCTGTTCCTTTCCACAACGTACCTGGCAATGGCCCTGAGAGGCTCAGCCCTGTGATCAAAGCCCCTGAGGGCTTCAAGCGCCTGTTCAAGAAGTTCATCTGCCTTCCTGCGTGCAGCATCAAGGCCGAACAGGGCAGGGTAAGTGGCCTTCTGGTTTCTGGTATCCGAGCCTACCGGCTTCCCGATAACGCTCTCGTCTCCCACAATGTCAAGTATGTCGTCAACTATCTGAAAGGTCAGTCCAAGTGCCTGTCCGTACTCTTTAAGGGCGTTTCTCTGTACCTCATCTGCCCCGCCCAGTACAGCCCCCATTTCAACAGATACGGCGAGCAGGGCCCCTGTCTTGTGTCTGTGGATAAATGCCAGGGTCTCTGGGTCAATGGGCTTGCCCTCATAAATGATGTCTGCAGTCTGCCCACCTACCATTCCGAATACACCGGATGCCCTTGAGAAGATGGAAATTGCCTCCATTAACAGCCCGGCATCCAAGGATTTTCTGATTTCCTCAGAAGAAAGAAGCTCAAAGGAGTAGTTCAGCAGGCCATCTCCTGCAAGTATGGCCATGGCCTCTCCGTAAACCTTGTGGCATGTTGGCCTTCCCCGTCTTAGATCGTCATTGTCCATTGCAGGAAGATCATCATGAATCAGGGAGTAGGTATGAAGACATTCAAGGGCACATGCTGCAGGAAGAAGGGCATCATCTCCTCCCCCCACTGCCTCTGCACCTGCAAGCATCAGGATGGGCCTTACCCTTTTGCCTCCTGCCATGATGCTGTAGCGCATTGCCTCCATTACAGGGGCAGAAGGATCGGTTGTGTGGGGAAGCAGGCCATCAAGGGCGGTTTCTACCTTTTTTCTTTGCGCTTCAAGATATTTTTTCAGATCAAAATCAGGCATAACAAAAACGAAAATACTGGTTCACAGTGAGGTGATTATTTGAGAGTGCTGTTGAGAAGACACCATTTACTCACGGGAATCTGGACAAGAGACATATTTTTCTTAAGACCTTCCATATTACCCTTCAGTTCAACTGAGCGTCAATAGTGTGCCACAATTTTTTTCATGGCCATATTGACTCCTGCTGTTTCTGTACATAACTTCTTAACAAGGTGAATTGGTCATGTGTAAATAAATGAACCGGTTTTTTAATCTAAATTCAAGGAGGAAAGTACTATGTCAGAATGTATAAATAAGTCACAGTGGAAGGATTATTTTGATGATATGTCAAAGGTGCTTGGAGATGTTCCTGTTGAGGTGGAGGTGGAAGGACTGGGTATCTTCGACAAGGTAGAGGTGGAATGGCTCCCTCTGAAGGGCATCACCTATGACCCCAAGGACAATGTTGTCTCACTGATGTTTGATAAACTTGATCATATGATTGAAAAACCCTATGAGATTGAGGTTGAAAAGGGAGAAGGCGGGGTAAAGACAATTTCCTTTACATCAGAAGGTGACGGGGCAAAGACAGTGGTGAAATTTAAAAGCCCGGTAAAGGTCTGATTAAGATCTGATATGAAGTGTATATTTAAGTTGTGCGGATCAGGCAGTATTATACAGCCTGTTCCGCACTTTTTTACTGATCCACCATGTCCGACATCATGTCCCTGGTTTCCCGCATTTTTTTCTTCAGACGCTGCCTGTTAGCGGCATTTTTTTCAAGTTCAAGGGCTTTTCTGTAGACTTTAAGCGCATGAAAATAGCGCTGTCTTTTTACCAGGGCATCACCAAGATGTTCTGCTATGGTAGGGTCATCAGGGACAAGTTTATGGGCCTTTTCCAGTTCTGTGACAGCTTCAGCATATCTGCCTGTGACATAGTAAACCCACCCAAGGCTGTCTATGATGTAGCCGTCATCAGGCTTGAAAGATAATGCTTTCTTGATCATCTCCTCAGCCTTTTTGAGATTTTTACCCTCTTCTGCCCATGTGTAGCCCACAAAGTTCAGGGCAGGGACATAGTTACTGTCAATGTCAAGGGCCTGCAGCGCCCATGAGATTGCCTTGTCCCTCTGGCCGTTATTCTCACAGAGCATGGCAAGGTGCATGAGAATCTCCTTGTTTCCGCTCCCGTTTTTTACTGCCTGTTCAAGCAGTTCTATTGCCCTCTCTGTCTGTTTCGTGTTGTCATACACATTGGCAAGCGCAATTATCAGATCAGGATTTCCAGGATGATCTGCAAGGCGGTGCTGAAGAAGGGTTACTGCCTCCCAGTTCCGGTCATCGCGGCCCAGAAGGTATGCGGCACGCAATGCAGCCTCTACCCCCATGCGGCTCTTTGACGGCACATCCATAAGCGCCTGGATTGCCTGGTCTGTTTCACCTTTCTGTTCAAGTGCAAGGGCCATGTAGAACAGGGCATCCGGATCAGGCGGCTGTTTGTCTGTAAGGGGTTTCAACAGCTCAAGCGCCTTGTCAGGATGGTTGTCCTGGAGATATTGCAGTGAAATTTTAAGCCTCAGGGTCTTCAGGTGTCCATGGCTCAGACTAAGCCTGTTTATAAGCGCAGCAGCCTGGTCCAGTTTGCCTGTTTTTATGAGGAGATCTATGGTGTTTGCAACAGCCCTGGTGTTTCCTGGCTGATTCTGCATCACTGTCTGCCACATCTTCAGGGCGTTTTCCAGGTCATCTTTCTGCTGGTAGATCTCGGCAAGGTCAATATAGGCAGGTGTAAAACGCGGATTTTCAGAAATGGCCTTGCGTAATTTTTCTATTGCCCTGTCAGCATCTCCCTTTTCAGCGTAGATTTTGCCCAGATAATAGTGGGCCATGAAGGAGCGTGTTCCCTTCTGTTCTGCCGCCTTCTCTAGGGTGGAGACAGCCTTTTCAAACTCCTGTGTCTGTGCATAGAGTGAGCCTAGGAGGAATAATGCCTCTTCGTTATCAGGCTCTGTCTGCAGCACATCATCAAGCACCTCTATAGCAGAGGTCAGATTGTTTGTGGCTGCATAAATTCTGGCAAGCATCATCTTGATTCGCTGGTTATCAGGCTCAATTGCCAGTGCCTTTTCAATCCATTCCTCTGCAATGTTGTTGTGGCCAAGCCTTATGGCTACGCGGGCAAGTTCAACGATTATCTGTACAGATTCAGGGTCAAATTCGTTTGCTGTGCGAAACGCCGTGTATGCCTTTTCAAAATCGCCCTGCATTTCATAAATAAGTCCCTGCAGATACCAGGTGTAGGGCGCAGTTCGGGAAATCTGGTATTTTTCTGCGCAGGCAGTCGGCGCCAATACTGCACAGAGCAGCGAAACAGATATGACCAGGGAGCAGGAAAACAGACAGACTTTCCTGATGATTGAATAGAATTTGTTCATAAATATCTGGAAAATATTAGAATTGTTGTATCTATTCAGCGCGGTAAATGGTCTTGTTTTGGAGTGACTTTGAATAATTTCGTAGTTTTTCTTGGCGAAGCGCAGCCAGAAAATCGCGTCTGTCTGAGCGAGGTACCAGCGAGTTTCGCGATTTTGGCGAAGCAAGCCTTAGAAAAACAAGAAATTATTCACCGGAACGGAAAAACAAGACCATTTACCAACATTCATTAAATTAATACGCTGAACAGTTACGAATTGTTTAATGTTTATTCAACTTCACCCCTGCCAGGATAAATGCAAAAAAATGAAAGACACTTTGCACGCAAAGTATCTGCTCACAGGGTGCTGCATATGTAAGGCGGAGGGGACGAAGGTGTACTCCCTGTACTTCAGGTCCCGCCAACGCAGCAGATGTAGTACCCTGTGAGCAGATACTATTCAACTGCTTCACTGTAGCTGTCAATGTCTGGTACCTTGCTGCTGAGGAATTTGCGCAGTTTCTGTTTAAGCCGTGCCTCTATCTGCCGAACCCTTTCGCGGGATACTCCAAATTCCTTTCCGAGTTCCTGCAGGGTCAGCGGATCCTCTGCAGTGAGGCGTTTTTCAAAAATTATTTTTTCTTTATCCTTGAGCCCTTTTTCAAACTCTTTCAGGTATTTTCTCAGGTGGTGTCCGACCTCTTTCCTGGCAACAGCTGCTTCAAGTGATGTGTCATCGCTTGCCAGAAAATCCATGTAATTTTCATCAGAATCATCTCTTACAGGCGCATTCAGGGAAACCTCCCAGGAACTCATGCGCTGATCCATGTTGATAACGTCCTGTTCCCGGACATTTAACGATTCTGAAATGCGTTTGGGCGTAGGATCGTAGCCCAGCGCCTTGATCCTCTCCTTTTCCTTGTTCAGGTTGTAAAAGAGCTTCCTCTGCGCCTGCGTCGTCCCAATTTTTACAAGGCGCCAGTTGTCCATAATGAACTTCATTATGTATGCCTTGATCCAGAACGACGCATAGTAGGAAAACTTGACCCCCTTGTACGGATCAAATTTCTTTACCGCGTGCATAAGCCCAACATTCCCCTCCTGTATCAGGTCAAGGAAGTTCTGCATCCAGAATTTCTGAAAATCAAGGGCTATCTTTACCACAAGCCTTAAGTTTGCTGTCACTATCTTTGAGGCTAGGGCAGGGTCCCCTGTTTCATAGTATTCCTTGGTAATTCGCTCCTCTTCCTCAGGAGTGAGCAGGGGATATTTGCTTATCTCTGCAAGGTACTGCCTGACCGGGTCACTTTCCGGAACCGGAAGGGTTTCGTCCCTGGGTACAGGGACAGGCGGCAGATCCTTGTTTTTGGTATCGGATTGC
>JALWJV010000352.1 GCA_026996955.1 Deltaproteobacteria bacterium | reverse complement strand
TTTCAATACAGGTTCACATTAAAATAGGATCGGCTGCCAAGCCGTGCTCTCATGGGGGGACACTCCTTTATCGGGCTTGCGGCATATGGCATAATGTCAGAACCTTAAAATTTACTTGAACCGCAAATTCAATCCTGACTATAAGATTTTGCACCTGAAAATGGTTGCCGTGGCCTATTGCAGCAACTTGGAAGCTTTTTTGCCCTTGGGTCTAAAACGTATGAATGTAGCGTATTGTTTCCAAAAACTAAGCATGCTGTATGCAAAGGGGCAGATGAAGGCAGCCTGTCTGTGGTGGCCACTTTAGTAAAATCTTCATAGTCAAGCACTGAAGAGGCTGAACATGCCGAACAAAGTTATTTCAAATTCCAGTGAGGTTCCTGTAGAAGGATATATGGACCGCCTTCTTAAGGCAGGCCAGAATGGAACCCTTACCTACGAGGTACTAAACGATCTCATCCCTGATCAAATCAAGGATCCGGAAAAACTGGAGGAGATTTTTGATCTTCTGTGCAATAACAACATAGAGGTCCTTTCTGAGAAAAACATTCCGGCAGACACCCCGAAGGCAGAGTTTGAGCCAGCCGTAAGCCAGCCAATAGGTGAGGAAGCTGACAAGACAGTTCACATATCCGTTGAGATGCCGGCTGCAGCCCCGGAGGAAGAGACAAAGAAACAGGGTGTTGTACTTGATTCCGGCGGATATACCGACTCTGAGGAAATAACCACCACATATCTCAGGGAGATGGGTCGTTATGAGCTCCTTACCCCTGAGAAGGAAGAGGACCTGAGCCGCACCATCAGGGACGGGTTTAATGGCATCATTGACTCGATTATGTCGCATCCCAGCAAAATCGAGGAGCTGGAGACGCTAAGGGAACAGATAGCAATCTGGCGCCGTCGTGACCCTTCCCTGAAACCCAAAAAGCAGCAGCTCAATCACCTGGTTGTTACCGTATATAAAATTGCTGAAAAGTATGCAACGGACATCTCCATCCAGCACCTGAAGAGCGAAGTCAAGAGGCACCAGGAACGCATTGAACGTGCCAAGGATGAGATGATAAATGCCAACCTGAGGCTTGTGGTTAGCATTGCCAAGCGGTACATGCACCAGGGGCTCTCCCTTGCTGACCTGATTCAGGAGGGGAATCTTGGGCTTATGAGGGCGGTTTTCCGCTTTGATTACACAAAGGGCAACAAGTTCTCCACATACGCAAGCTGGTGGATACGCCAGGCAATTACCAGGGCAATCCTTGATAAAACCAGGACAATCAGGCTGCCTGTCCATTTTCTCGAGCTAAGAAGCCAGTTTTTCAAGGCCTTTTATGCAATGCTCAAGGAACTTGGAAGGGAGCCTACACCAATTGAGATTTCAGAACGTACCGGTCTTCCCATGGAGAAGATACTCTCCATACTTGAGGCATCCCGTGAGCCGGTATCCCTTGAGACTCCTGTGGGAGATGAAGACAGCACCCTTGGCGACTTCATTGAAAACAAAGAGGCGGCATCTCCCTACGAGACTGTAAAGGACAGGGAGCTAACGGAGCGCATTAAAAGCATCCTTGCCACCCTGAGTCCAAGGGAGGAGAAGATAATTCGCCTGCGCTTCGGGATTGGCGAAGACAGTGAATATACGCTGGAAGAGATAGGAAAGCGCTTTAATGTATCCCGTGAGCGAATAAGGCAGATTGAGAAGAAGGCCCTTAACAGGCTTCGTCATTCAAGCCGCAGGGACAGGCTTAAATATTTTCTTGACTAATATTTAGATGAGGAGGGGGTAATTATGAGAACTCCCATAATGGCAGCTAACTGGAAGATGCACAAGACCGTGCCGGAAACTATGGCATTTCTGGATACATTCATGCCTCTTGTACGTGACCTGCCCCAGGACAGGGAGATAATCATCGCACCTCCTTTTACCAGCCTGGAAACAGTATCCAGGGCCCTTCTGGGCAGAAGAAATATCAGCGTAGGGGCACAGAACATGCACTTTGAAGAGCAGGGGGCATTTACCGGGGAGATATCTCCTCTTATGCTTTCTGATCTCAGGGTTAAATGGGTAATTCTTGGCCATTCTGAAAGGCGTCATGTCTTTGGTGAGGAAGATGAGCTTATTGCAAAAAAGATAACCTCAGCCCTTGCCCATGACATCAAGCCCATTCTGTGCATTGGTGAGACCCTTGAAGAGCGCGAAGCCGGAAAGACCCTTGATGTGCTTCAGGCCCAGCTTGCTGCTGGATTGGGCAATGTTTCAGATGAGCGCATGGCAGATGTGGTAATTGCATATGAACCGGTGTGGGCAATAGGAACCGGCAAAACCGCTACCCCTGCACAGGCCCAGGAGGCCCATGAGGCAGTACGTGCC
>JALWJV010000351.1 GCA_026996955.1 Deltaproteobacteria bacterium | reverse complement strand
CTGGCATATCTCATGGTGCGGTACATCGCAAGCCATCTGATGTACACTTCAATACTTCATCGGGTTCTGCTGGTGCTGTTTGTCAGCATGAACGGCACTGTTATCATACTGGCAGGAGGCGGTCATGCCGAACTGGTGTGGCCCCAGGGGGTGATGCAGGCAGTGGCAAATGCCCTCCTTTCCCCTTTATTCTTTGCCTTTTTTGAAAGTATCTATCAGTTGTTATTCAGCTCTGAAAACTATTCATCTGCCTGAGTTTTAAATGCGTCTCTCTGCAATTAGAGCAGTCCTCAATGTAAAAAAATTCGGTCCTGAAGATCAGGGCGCACGGCAGGGGCTGTGCACCGGTGCGTATGTGCTGATATTCCTTGCCATGTCCATCATCGTTGCCCGGCTCTGGTATCTTCAGATTATAGATGGGGAGACCAACAGGAAGAAGGCAGAGGATAACAGGCTCAGGGTTGTGAGGCTTCAACCCCCGCGGGGCAAGATACTTGATCGTAACGGCAGGCTTCTTGCCGGAGTAAAGCCATGTTTTAATGTCTGTATTGTCCGCAAGGATGTCCGGAACATGGAGGCGCTTCTGGGGCGCCTTCTGCCCCTTCTGAATGAGCCTGAGGGTTCTGTAAGGGTTAGGCTCAAGAACAGCCTTCAGCAGCCAAGCTATCTTCCTGCAGTTATAAAACGTGATGCAGAGTGGGACGAGATTTCCCGCATAGAGGCGCGTCTTCCTGAGCTTCCAGGTGTTGTAATTGAGGTAACCCCTGGAAGAAAATACCCATACGGAAGCATTGCCCCGCATCTGCTTGGCTATATCGGGGAGCTTAGCCAGGCGGATATTGACGCCAACCGTTTCCCGGGTGCACGCCCTGGGGACCTGGTTGGAAAGTACGGGGTTGAAGCGCGGTTCCAACCCCAGCTTGCAGGCATCAAGGGTGAGCGGAAGCTGGAAGTTGATTCCCGCATGATGCTCAGGCGCGTGGTCAGTGAAGTCCCGCCTGTTGCAGGAGATGACGTCTATCTCACCATTGATGCTGATCTGCAGATGGCAGCAGAGGATGGCCTTGGAGATGAGGTGGGTGCTGTTGTTGCCCTTGAGCCTAATACAGGCCGTATCCTTGCCATTGCAAGCACCCCGAAGTTTGATCCCGAGGCATTTGCCAGAGGTGTAACAACCGAAGAGTGGAAGGTTCTTAATGATCCCCTTTACAGGCCAATGCGTAACAAGGCCATACAGGAGGCATATGCGCCGGGCTCAACCTTCAAGATTATAATGGGAGCTGCTGCCCTTCAGGAGCATGTGGTTGATGAATCTACCCGTTTTTTCTGTAACGGTTCCTTCAAGCTTGGGAGGCGTACCTTCAGGTGCTGGGACTGGCGGGGGCATGGCCAGACCGATATCTACAAGGCAATAGTCCAGTCATGCGATGTATATTTTTACAATGTTGGGTTGAAGCTTGGTGTTGACAGGATAGGAAAGTACGCCCGTGGATTTGGGCTGGGGCAGCGTACCGGAATTGATCTTCCGGGTGAGCAAAGGGGGCTTATCCCGACCAGGGAGTGGAAACTCAAGAGATTCCACGAGCCGTGGCAAAAGGGCGAAACCCTTAATATCTCCATCGGACAGGGTTTTGTGCTGACAACCCCCATCCAGATGGCATCTGTCATTGCCACAGTTGCAAATGGCGGAGATATCTATGAGCCCCAGTTCGTTGAGAAGATTAAAGGGCCTGATGCCTCTGAAATCCAGCATTTTAACCCTGTGAAAAAGGGTCATATCCCTGTTTCTGAACGGAACCTTCGCATTGTGAAAAACGCACTCAAGGGCGTTGTACAGGATAAGCGCGGTACTGCGAGGCGCTGCCGCATAAAGGGGATTGAGGTAGCAGGAAAGACCGGCACGGCCCAGGTTATAAGGCAGGCAAGAAGGCGTCAGTCTGAAAAAATGGCATGGAAGTACAGGGATCATGCATGGTTTGTTGCCTATGCCCCTGCAGATGCGCCTCAGATAGCTGTTGCCGTACTGATAGAACATGGTGGTCATGGCGGTTCTGCCGCTGCTCCTGTTGCCAGAATGGTTATTGAGAGATGGTTTCAGTTAATGGCACCAAAACCTGTTATTAAACGGCAGATTAATGCTGATGCAGTGCCTGTAATTTTAAAACCAGGGAATGGTAACTGTTCAGCGTAATTTTGCTAATGAAGGTTGGTAAATGGTCTTGTTTTTCCGTTCCGGTGAATAATTTCTTGTTTTTCTAAGGCTCGCTTCGCCAAAATCGCGAAACTCGCTCGTCCCTCGCTCAGACAGACGCGATTTTTTGGCTGCGCTTCACCAGGAAAAACTACGAAATTCTTCAAAGTCACTCCAAAAC
>JALWJV010000350.1:1537-2376 GCA_026996955.1 Deltaproteobacteria bacterium | reverse complement strand
ATAATGCTCACCCCGGCCATTACCGTGCTGAGGGAGCGGTTTCCTGATGCGTCCATCACTGTGTGCGCAAGGCCCTGGGTGCTCCCGGTATTTTCAGAAAACCCAAATGTGGATGCAGTGATGCCTGCGGAAAGTGCCGGGGGACCCAAAAGTTTTAAAGAAATCCTTGATACTGCCAGGAGGATCAAAAAGGAACGATTTGAGCTCTGTGTCATCTTTCCAAACTCGTTCAGCGCAGCACTTGTCCCCCTGCTTGCAGGAATTAAACAGAGAATCGGCTATTCCACAGACCTTAGAGTCATGCTACTCACTCAGGCAGTACCCGTACCCTCATGGAAGGGCACACGGCATGAAGTTTTCTATTACTGCAATCTTGCCGGCAAGGTTCCAGGTGGAAGGGCAGTCAGTGACAATGAACCGCGGCTTCTGCTTGAGGTTAGCCAGGAGGCGCTGGCCTGGCAGCAGGACTTCTGCCGAAAACACGGAATCAGCGACAACGACATGCTGATAGGCTTTAACCCCGGGGCTGCATTCGGGCCCGCCAAGTGCTGGCCTGTAGATTATTTTCAGAGGCTTGGGAAGATGCTTCTTGAATCTGACACACTCTCAGGGCGCAGGACATGGATCGCTGTGCTTGGGACTAAAAAAGAAAAACAGATCGGGGATGCCATCTGTTCCCACCTTGGAGGGGCAGGGATAAACCTCTGCGGCCTCACAGATCTGTCACAGGTTATGGCATTTATAAAGCGTCTTGACCTGCTGGTTACAAACGATTCGGGCCTAATGCACGTGGGGGCAGCACTTTCAACGCCCCTGGTGGCCCTGTTTGGCTCCACCAA
>JALWJV010000350.1:0-1527 GCA_026996955.1 Deltaproteobacteria bacterium | reverse complement strand
TAATTGAAGCGTGCCTGGAACAGTTACAGGAGCATGTACTGTAATGGCAAACAACAACACCCGGCCTGCTGTATTCCTTGACCGTGACGGGACCATAAACAGAGAGGTGGAGTATCTCTCATGGCCGGATCAGCTTGAACTGATTCCCGGTGCTGCAACTGCCCTAAGACTTCTCAGGGAGGCAGGCTTTATCATAATTGTAGTAACCAACCAGTCAGGGGTTGCAAGGGGATTTTTTGATGAGGAAAGGGTAAAAAAAGTCAATAAGGCCCTTGAAACAATGCTTTTTCAAAAAGGGGCAGTTGTGGATGCATGGTACTACTGTCCACACCATCCTGAGGCAGGAAAGCCACCCTACCGTAAAACCTGTTCCTGCCGCAAGCCTTACCCTGGCATGGTGGAGCAGGCATGCAGGGATTTTCCCATCAATCTTTCATGCTCCTTTGTAGTAGGAGACAACTTAAGCGACATGGGGCTTGCCGAAAACTGCGGCATCAGGGCCGTGCTGGTAAGGACCGGGCATGGAGAAAAGGTCTTGCAAAGGGCAGCAGGAAAGCTGTCTGAACCTGTGGATTTTGTGGCAGCAGACCTGCTTGATGCCGCAAAGTGGATCTGTGCAGTACAAAGGGCAGGGGGCTGATCTTGAAGATCCTTATCATAAAATTAAGCGCCATTGGTGATGTGGTACAGTCCCTGTGCGTGCTTCATGCCCTTAAAGCAAGATTTCCCCAGGCACAGATTGACTGGCTTGCAGGCGAGGCAGAAACAACGCTCCTTTCCAGACACCCCATGCTTAACCGTGTTATTACCTATCCCCGCAGGAGGCTTGGCGCACTGTGCGCCAGACCCTCAAAATGGGGCGTGCTTGCAGGCGAGGCCACAGACTTTATTAAAAAACTTCGTAAAGACCGTTATGACATAGTAATTGACCTGCAGGGCCTTCTTAAAAGCGGTGTGCTTACGTGGTTCAGCAGGGGAAGCAGGAAGATCGGCTTTGCATCAGGAAGGGAGGGAAGCTCCATGTTTCTTAATGAAAAACTTCCCCCTTATGATCCTGATGAACACGCAGTGCTCAGATACATGCGCATTGCCCACTATCTTGGCGCAGAAAAGACAGGAGAAATCACCTTCCCCCTGGGGCTGGGGCAAAAGGAAGAGAGGGCAGCAGGGGATTTGTTAAAACAGGAAAATATCGTGCCTGGCAACATGATTGGCCTTGTACCAGGTACAAGGTGGCCAACAAAACACTGGACAGCCCAGGGGTTTTCAGAACTGGCCCATGACATAACCAGGGATACAGGAATGGAGGTGGCGATTCTCGGGGGAATGGGTGACAAAAAACTTGCCGATAAAATAATTCGTGGCTCAAACGTCAAGGTTCATGACTTCACAGGGAAAACAGACCTTAAGACCCTTGGAGCACTTTTCAGAATGACAGCCGCTGTTGTCACAACGGACACCGGCCCAATGCATCTTGCAGCAGCAGCCGGAACACCTGTTGTAGCCCTGTTCGGGCCAACCTCACCC
>JALWJV010000349.1 GCA_026996955.1 Deltaproteobacteria bacterium | reverse complement strand
ACATCTGTGCCTGTAAGGGTTCCTACCTTTGTTCCCTGCTTTACGTACTGTCCTATGTCAATATGTTCTTCCTTGACCACGGAGTTAAACGGGGCCTTTACTCTGGTGCGCCTGAGGTTTATCTCTGCCTGGCGGACTGCTGCCCTGGCTGCAGCAAGGTTTGCCTCAGCCTGTTTCAGCTGGGGTTTTCTCAAGGTAAGTGGTGGTTCCGGGGCTGTCGGGTCTTTTTCTATGTTCTGCCACTCCTTTTTTGCTATGCTGCCCCTGGTCTTTTCTATCTCAAGGTTAAGCTCTGCCCCTGCAAGCTCTGCCCTGGCCTTTTCAAGCATAACCTGGTAATCAACCGGCTCGATGCGGAAAAGCTCCTCACCTGCCGAGAAGATGCCACCCTGAATGAACCGTGGCGACACACTTATGACCTTTCCACTGACCTCAGGTACAATATCAACCCTGTTACGAGGCTGTACTGTGCCTGTGCCCCAGACCTGGATGTCAAAATCTGCAGGATTTACCTGCACTGTCTCAACCAGTATGCCCTGGGCGTGGGGCTTTATTTTTTTAGGGGCCTTGCGGCTCATTATGAGCACCTTCATAATGAGAAAGCCCGCTGCAATAATGGCAACGGCCAGGAGTCCACGCATCATGGCCTTTCTGTCTATTGTTGGCATGGGGTATTTCTCCAGTAAAAAGGGGCGCTTCTCTGCCCTATCTGTTCAGTCTCCGGTTCAGAATCTTTTCAGGCCAGGTGCCGCCAAGTGCCCGCACAAGGCTTATCCAGTCTGACACATAACGTCCCTGTGCAATTATAAGCCTGGTACGCGCCTCCAGATCAAGGGTCTGGGCAGTAAGAACCGGAAGGTACTCGGTAAGCCCATAGAGATACCGGTCTGTTGAAAGCCTGACATCCGACTGGGTTGCCTCAACCAGGTGTTTCAGGTGGTACATCTCCCTTTCAGACGCCCTGAAGGATGCAAGTGCATCCTCCACCTCCTTGCAGGCATTGAGCACAACCTTGTGGTATGCTGCAAGTGCCTCCCTGAACATTGCCTGCTGCCGCTGGATTTCCGAAACCCGCCTGCCTCCTTCAAATACCGGCTGGGCAACACTTAAAAACAGGTTCCACAGCCCGCCAACCAGCGGGTCCCCGCCAAAAAGCAGCGTCTGGCTCTGGCCGATTCCGGCACCTATTCTCACAGACGGAAAGAGGTCTGCAACTGCAGCGGCAACCCCGGCATCAAATGCCTTGAGGCGGAGCCAGGCACTGCGCACGTCCGGACGGTTCAGCAGCAGGTCTGCGGGTATTCCAGTGTCAGGTGGCGTTATGTGTTGCGGAAGTTCCGGTGTATGCCTGATAAGCTCAGGGTCAGGCATGCGACCAAGCAGGATGGAGAGGGCGTGATTGGCCTTTTTGTATCCAGCCTCATAAACCGGCTTCCTGGACCGGGCAGATTCCAGGGTCTGCCGGGCCTGGTAAACATCAAGCGGTTCAACAATACCGGATCGGTACCGGTCCATCACAAGCTCAAGTGTGCGGGAGCTTGAATTTATAATGGCATCTGCAAGCTCGCTCTGCTGTTTTTGTTCAAGGGCCATGTAGTACAGGTCTGCAATCTGGGCAGCCACACTTATGTAAACCGACTTTACATCCTGTTCAGATGCCTGGGCAAGAAACTCTGCCCTGTCTGCCCGGGACTTGAATTTGCGCCAGAGATCAACCTCGTAGGAGGCTGACAGGGAAAACTGGTATGTGTTGCCGGTGATATCTTCGGGGAGGGAGGGACGCTTGCTCCTCTGTGCGTCCAGGTTAAAGCCTATCCAGGGGAGCCGTGCGGCCTGTGCCTGGCCTGCTGCAGCACGGGCCTGTGCCAGTCGCTCAATGGCAACGGCAATATCGAGGTTGTGGGAAAGCCCCTGGGTTATGAGATGGTTCAGTTCAGGATTTTCAAGGGCTTGCCACCACTGCTGTTTCTGCACCCCTGCCTTTTGGCTGGCAGGGCTGTGCTGTTCAAGGTTTGCGTAGTGTTCAGGTGTCTTTACAACATCATCAGGCAAAGGGACCCTGGACTCATAAACCGAGCATCCCTGAATGAATAACGACAGGATGAGTAACCACAGAAGGGGAAGCCATATTACACTAATAAGGTTGGAACCATTGGAAATAGAGCGTTTTTTTGTGAGCTTTGGCTTCATGCCCATGCATTTTTTATGTGTCAAAGCCGGTGATGCCCAATTCCTGAAGCGCCCTTTCATCCCTTGACCAGTTTTTCCTGACCTTTACCCACAGATCGAGATAGACCTTCTGGCCAAGCAGGGTTTCCAGTTCCCGCCGCGCCATAACCCCTGCCTTCTTGATGAATTTTCCGTTTTTTCCAACAATAATACGCTTCTGTGACGGGCGTTCCACATAGATGGTTGCATGAATGGTCAGGGGGAACCTGCCGTCCGGCTCCTTTATGCTGTCCACCTTCACTGTGGTTGAGTAGGGTATCTCCTTTTCTGCAAGCAGGAATATCTTTTCCCTGATCAGCTCAGAGATCATCATGTCTTCCGGCTGGTCAGTAATCATTGTGGCATCGTAATACTGCGGCCCTTCCGGAAGCCTGGCAAGAATTTCATCCAGGAGCACGTCTATTCCATCTGAGTACTTGGCTGAAATGGGAACAATTGCCTCAAAGGGATATATTTCCTGCAGCTCTGCCATCATGGGCAAAAGATTTTCCCTTGAGATAAGGTCTATTTTGTTAAGCACCAGGATTACCGGCTTCTTTACCTTCTCAAGCAGATCAAACACCCGGAATTCTGCAGATTTGTTCCTGCGTGTGACATCCACCACAAAGAGTATCAGGTCAATCCCGTCAAGCGCCTGGGTGGCTGCCTTGACAATCACCCTGTTAAGAAGCCCTTTGGATGAGTGAATTCCAGGGGTGTCAATAAAAACTGCCTGAAAATTTTCGCCTGTAAGAATACCCTTGATCTGATGACGGGTAGTCTGGGGTTTGGGTGTGGTTATTGCAACCTTTTCTCCAAGGATGGAGTTCAGGAGCGTGGATTTGCCGGCATTAGGTGCACCGACAATGGCTATAAAACCTGATTTGAAGATTTTTTTGTCCCCGCCGGGGTCACTGTCAATATCCATATCTGTATTTAATATCGTCGTAATTGTTCAGCGTATTCACAGTCTTTAGGGTTCATGAATGGTTTTGTTTTTCCGTTCCGGTGAATAATTTCTTGTTTTTCTAAGGCTCGCTTCGCCAAAATAGCGAAACTCGCTCGTTCCTCGCTCAAACAGACGCTATTTTTATGGCTGCGCTTCGCCAAGAAAAACTACGAAATTCTTCAGAGTTACTCCAAAACAAAACCATTCACTACGCAGAATAGATACATATGGTATAAAATTACGCAAATGCCCAATTCAGGCCTGATCTGTATTGAGCTTTTCCAGTGCCCTTCGGGCAGCCTTCTGCTCTGCCTCCTTTTTGCTTCGTCCCCTGCCGTGGCTGAGGACTGTTCCATCCACTGAGAGGGATACATGAAATTCCCTTGAATGGTCAGGGCCTGTAATATTTTCCACCTGGTAGGAGGGTACCGTATGGTGTTGGCCCTGTATCAGTTCCTGCAGCCTGCTCTTGTAATCTCTGGCAAGGGCTTCAGGCGCAGTTTCTATTAAAGAGCCAAAAATATCACTTATGAAATTAAAAGCGGCATCAAAGCCGCCGTCAAGATAAATTGCACCGATTACTGCTTCAAGGGCATCGGACAAAAGGGAGGGTTTTGTGCTGCCGCCGCTTTTTTCTTCCCCCTTTCCAAGGCGCATGCATTGGCCTATGCCCAGTTTGCGGGCAAGTGATGCAAGCTGTGATTCATTTACCAGGGATGCCCGCATCCTGGTCATGTCCCCTTCAGAGTGTTTCTGTGCATATTTTTGGAAAATCAGGTCGCTTATAACAAGCTCTAGGACTGCATCACCGAGAAACTCCAGCCTTTCATTGTCCGGAGTGCCCTTGCCCTGCTCAACTGCCCATGATTTGTGGGCCAGGGCCTGGGAAAGCAGGTCCTGGTTGCTGAAGGTGTAGCCTATTTCTTTTTCCAGTTCATTCAAGGTCATTTGTATTTTGTTTATAACTGTTCAGCGTATTTACGTTAATGAATGTTGGTAAATGGTCCTGTTTTTAATTTGCCACGCTGAACAGTTACATTTATGACAGGTTCTGCAGGCAGTTGCAATATTCAACCCGGGTTCAACTCAGGCAGCAGGGTGCTGTCAAGCACATTATAGGACTTTGGGGTTTTCTGCAGCAAATGGCGATGGAGGGCTGAAAGGAGCTGCCATGCCTCTTTCATTGAAACCCTGGTCATTTTTAATCTGTCCAGGGCTGGAAGCCCTGAGCTGTCAAGGTATGCAAGGGAGCGCAGTGTGCCGGTGCTGACATCTTTCAAAAGCATTCCCTCTGCCCTGCAGGAGCTGCAGACGCAACCGCCCTGATCAATACCAAATCCCACCCTGCTATCCCGGGGATTTGTACCGCAGATAACACACCTGTCCCATGCCTGCCGGTAGCCCGCTATGGCAAGCAGCCTGGTCTTGAATGCCAGGGTGTGCCTGAGCGCATGCGTGCTCTCCTTGTCAATGCTTTCAAGATACCACTGAAACAGCTTGAAAAGTTCCGGAGCCTGATCGTTTTCATGGATCCAGAGGTCTGAAAGTTCACAGCACAGGGACGCAAACATGAAACATTTTGCCGAGGAGCGTATTGCAGGATAATTTTCCGAGACTTCAACACTGTCAAGCCTGCCAAGCCCGGAAGAACGTGATGGCACAATTCGAAAATCAAGCAGGGTGCACGGTTCAAGGGCATTAAGAAAACGTTTTCTGCTGCGTCTGGCTCCCTTGGCAACAGCCTTCATCTTTCCGTGTTCACGGGTGATGAAGGTGATGAGCATGTCGGATTCTCCAAGATCCCTGCCTGCCACCACTATGGCAGAATCCTTGATGAATTTCACTTGTACCTGTTCAGTCCTGAAATGAACGGTTGCAGGGCATGTTGAAGTATGTCAGGCCTGCTACTCAGTACCGGGATTCTGTAAATCATCTGACGGGGTTGCGCTTTGCACCTGTCCATCGCTATCTCCTTGCGGAGCTGTGGCATCCGGGACATCAACGCCTGAAATGGTGCTGCCTGGCCGGTCTGGATCATGTGCATTGCTGTCTGTGACACCCCCTGGGGAGCCTGAAGTGCTGTTCACAAGGGAAGGTGACTGTTCCCGGGTTACAGGCCTGTCTCCGGTAAGCTCTATTTTTAATACCGAGGCCTGGTCCTTCACCTTTGAGAACATGTCAGGGATGGAGATGCCGCTTTTCAGGAAAAGCCAGTAACCGCCTGCGGCAAGGGCGAAAAATATAACGGCTGCGGCAATAATGCCGATAAAGTCTCTGTAGGATTTGGTTTCAGGGCAGTGATAGACAGTTCCTGCCTCTGCTGCCTCCTTTTCCTGGAGTGCCTTAAGTTCTTCCTCGTACCGGAGAATAACCTCATCAGGGTTAAGACCGATGAACTCGGCATAACTCCTTATAAAACCCCTTACAAAGATCTCTGCTGGCATATCCTCAAGCCTGTCGTTTTCAAGCTCCTGGAGACGCTGCAGGGCGATTTTGGTGCCCTCCACCATCTCTTCCAGTGTGATCTGCCGCAGTTCCCGCTCCCGCCTTAGATATTCTCCTATGGTTTCCTTAGCCATTTTTCCGTCGCTTAATTAAGGTTACGGTACGCCGGTGATGCAATCCACAAGTTCTCCGGGGCCGGTTCTGTTTTAAAGCATGATCCTGATGGATGACTTTGCCCTGAGATCATCCAGCCACTCCTGAAACCTCTCTTCCAGCTTCTGGTTGAACAGAGTCTTTCTTATCTCTTCCTTTTCCTCTTCGGGTACATCCACCTTCTGGGTGCTGCTTATGCCGTCCAGCCTGAATATCTGGTAGCCCTGGGGCATGTCAATTACCTTGGAGAACTCACCGGGTTTAAGCTTGAGTATAATGTCCCTTATGAACGGGTCCATCTCGTCAGCGCTGAACCTGCCAAGTTTCCCGCCCTCTGAGGCAGACGGAAGGCTTGAATATTCAGCAGCAACCTCTGCAAAGGGGACATTGTCCTTGAGTTTTTTGTAGGCCTCAACAGCCCGCTGCTCTGCAGCCTGTTTTGATTCAGGATCTTCCGGGTCTTCCGGAGCGATGTTTATAAGGCTCAGGTCATAATATGGCCCGTCATAAGAGGAACCGCCTATGCTGCTTGCATAGTAGTTGGTTATTTCATCATCTGTAATGACTATTTTGGACTTGACCTCAAGGTTTATTAGGCGGCTTCTTTCAATCTGCTGTTTTATCTGCTCCTTGTACTGATCAAGTGTGTAGCCCTGGGTGGCAAGCTTTTCAGCAAACTCCTCCCTGGTGATTCCGTTCTGGTTACAGATGTTCTGGATGGCCTGTTCAATCTCCTGGTCGGTTGCTGTCAGCCCGTTCTTCTCAATTTCTTCATCAACAAGTACGTCATCAACAAGCTGGGGAAGCACCTGCGCCATTATCTGCTGCCTGGTAGTTTCCCTCTGCTCCTGTGACATGTCTGGAGAAAGATACTGCCTGAAAAGTGGTTCTGCCTTTTTTTCAAGTTCTGACAGCGTAATTACCTTGTCATTTACTATGGCAACAATCCTGTCCACGATAACTCCAAACGCCGGGACAGCATAAATCGTTGCAATACCGATGAGGAATATTGTGAGAAGAGAAGTGATTCGGGTCCTGAAGTATATTTTCATTTGGTTATTGACCTTTTGACAAAATGGATGGACGATTGTACCGATTGGTAAAAAGTAAAAAATAATGCATATCCAAGTAGTTAAATTTCAAATAGTTAAATTTAATTTTTAGCCGTTTCCAGCACTGTACGCAAGCCTCTTTTTATGTTTTCTGTCATCTGTTCATGGCTTTCCCAGTCACCAAGCTCTATTACCAGCCTGCTGTCCGGAAGAAACGACCATTTCTTGCGGCTGTTTGCCTCCTGCACAATTTTTTCAGGGTTTGGAGGACCGTCTTCATGAAAGGTCAGGATCATGCGGTTAGTGCCCTTCATCCTGCCTGTGTCCAGGCGAATTGCATTCAGCGGGCGAAGCAGCTCCTTTATTGCCATGATCTCTGCCAGATTTACAAGTTCCGGTGGAAATTCTCCGAACCTGTCCTGAATCTCCTCCTGAAGTTCCTCCCGTTCTTCACCCCGTGCCCGGCTCATGCGGCGGTAGGTTTCAAGCCTTAAGCCTGCATCAGGTATGTATTCATCAGGAATAAAGGCGGGGATGCGCAGGTTGACTTCAGGCTCGATTTCCTGCTGTCGCGGCATGCCCTTAAGGTCCTCTACTGCCCTCTGCAAAAGATCAAGATAAACATCATAGCCCACGTCTGCAATCTGTCCGGACTGTGAGACTCCCAGGATGTTGCCGGCCCCCCTGATTTGCAGGTCCTGCATTGCAAGTCTGAAGCCACCTCCGGATGAAGAAAATTCCATTATTGCCCTGAGACGCTTGGCAGCATTGCTGTTAAGTGCGTCCATTGAGTGAACCAGTAGATATGCATACGCCTGCTCATTACCACGTCCTACACGCCCCCGAAGCTGGTACATATCGGCCAGCCCAAGCCTGTCCGCCCTGTTGATAATCATGGTGTTTGCAGCAGGAATATCAATTCCTGATTCGATAATTGTAGTGCATACCAGACAGTCAATCTCTCCCCTTACAAAGGAAATCATGATTTTTTCAAGTTCTGCCGGGCTCATCTGGCCGTGGGCAATGTCAACCCCGGCATCAGGGCAGAGTTTTCTTAAGTTGTCTGCAACAGTGTGAATGCCCTTTACCCGGTTATGAACAAAAAATACCTGGCCACCCCGTTCAAGTTCCTTTTCCACAGCGCTTTTCACAATCAGGTTGTCATACTCGGCAAGCCATGTCTTTACTGGTAGTCTCTGTGCAGGCGGGGTGTTTATTGTTGACAGGTCGCGTACCCCAAGCATTGAAAGCTGAAGGGTGCGGGGGATGGGTGTTGCGGTAAGTGCCAGGCTGTCCAGGTTCTTTCGGAGATTTTTAAGTTTTTCCTTGTGTTTTACGCCAAAGCGATGCTCTTCATCAACAATGAGGAGTCCTATGTTCTTGAACTGAACATCTGACTGCAGCAGCCTGTGGGTGCCTATCAGTATGTCGCAGGCACCTGTGCGCACCCGCTCAAGTATTTCACGCTGTTCCTGCCTGCTCTTAAGCCTGCTAAGCGCCGCAACTTCCACTGGAAATCGTTTGAATCTCCTTCTGAATGTGCGTTCGTGCTGCTCTGCCAGCAGGGTTGTGGGTACAAGCACAGCTACCTGCCTGCCGTCTTCAACCGCCTTGAATGCTGCACGCATGGCAACTTCTGTCTTGCCGTAGCCTACGTCTCCGCAAAGGAGCCTGTCCATGGGATGAGGCGCCTGCATGTCTGCAAGAATTTCCTTTATTGCCTGTGCCTGGTCAGGGGTCTCCTCGTAAGGGAATTCTGCCTCAAACTGCCAGAACATCTCACCTGGAGGAGAAAAGGCAATGCCTTTGGCAATTTTTCTTGCTGCATAGAGGTCAACAAGGTCATGGGCTATGGTGGCAATGGACTTTTTGACCTTCAGCTGCCGTGCCTGCCAGGAGGTACCGCCAAGCCGGTCAAGCCTGGGTTCCCTGCCCTCTATGCCTGTGTAGCGCTGAATAAGGGCAAGCCTGTCAACCGGAAGATAGAGCCTGTCTCCCTTCTGGTATTCAAGCACCAGGAACTCACTTTGTGCCCCGCCTGTATCCATGCGTACCATGCCCTGGTACAGGCCGATTCCATGATCCAGGTGCACAACCGGGTTTCCTGGCTTCAGGTCCTCAAATGTGACAGGGTCTTTTGTACGCCTGCGCTTCTGCCTCCTTGCCCTGCGTGCCGAAGTGCCAAGCAGCTCTTCTTCCGTAACCACAACAAGGCCCCTGTCCTTTGTCATGAAACCTTCAGACAGGGTTCCTTCAACAATATGGAGGGCTGGACTTGAAGGATCCTCTTCAATGTTTTGAAGAAACTGCCTGCCATCCCCGGATTCCGGCGCATATACAGGAACAGAGGGCAGGTACTGGGCAGTCATCTCAAGCATTCTTGAAGCATACCTGTTGCCCGGGCATACAATACACACTGCCTTTCCCTGCTGAATCCAGGAATCTATCCTTTCAAATGATGGCCCCAGAAGCCCCTGGCCCTTTGCCATTCTTGAGCTTATGACAGGAAGGTCCGGAAGGGGGCAGTCCAGGTGCTGCTTTTCAGGCTTTTCGCCCTTTGGGGCAAGGGGCCACAGCTCTGCGTCCTGTCCATCTGCAAGCCCTGCAAGCACATCACTGAAATACCAGCGTTTGCAGGGGTGAAACCTGGAAAATATCTTTTCAGGGTCAATTATCACATCCTGGAAATCAGCCAGTATGTTTGCGGATTCTTCAGCAGATTTCCAGGCATTTTCTGCCTTGTCCAGGTGCTGTTCCAATGCCCGTATTGTCTTTTCAGGATCAGGAAAAATGACCCTTGTCTCAGGCAGCAGATAGTCTGCCAGGGCAGCGGCCTTTTCATAAAAAAACGGATAAAGCATACGGTGGGCCTCAGCCACCCGCCTTTCAGACAGCCTGTTAAGAAGGCTGTTTATCTCCTTGGCAGCCCAGCCGCGAGCGCCTGCTGCCTTTATTATTTTCTGTGAGGCCTGATCAACCAGAGTATCCAGCCACAGGAGCTCGGTTGCAGGCAGTATTGTAAGCTCCTCGGCGTAGTTTTCAGATCGCTGGGTCAGTGGATCAAAAAAACGTATCTCTTCAACTGTATCCCCGAAGAAGTCGATTCTCACGGCCTGGTCGGTTCCCGGCGGGAAAAAGTCGATAAGGCTTCCACGAACACAGAATTCCCCCCTGCCCTGCACAATGGAGACATGCTCATAGCCTGCTGTTACAAACCATTGGAGCAGTGCGTCCCGGTCAACCTCCTCGCCTGCCATTACAAATTCCACGTTTTCAGTAAGGAAATCGGGCGGAATCACAGGCTCAAGCAGAGTGGCTGCGTCAGTAACAACAATGTATGGCGGTGAAAGCTCTGTTAATCTGTAGAGCGCTTCAATGCGCCTGCAAACCGTATCCGGCGAGGGTGCAACAGGAAGAAAGGGAAGGGTGTCATGGGACGGGAAGTGTATGACCCTGTCTGGCAGAAAA
>JALWJV010000348.1 GCA_026996955.1 Deltaproteobacteria bacterium | reverse complement strand
GATAATAGCTTAATGATTGCGATTTGAATAGTACCAAAAATAAAAAAGGGCCTCAAATGGGGCCCTTTAAAAAAAAATGATATATATAAAAAATTTTTTTTAGACCATTAATCCTGCTTCTGGGTCTTTTTGGGTATATTTGAGAGGTCTTCCCTTATTACATAGAGGACCTTGAAGTCTTTTCTCAGTTTTTCAACCATGCTGTTCAGCTCTGAATCAGGCATGTTCTGAAGCCTTACATACACCTCCCGCCTGCCAGCCGGCATGTGATCCACACTTGTAAGCACACTGACAACACGTGCACCGCTCTCACGAAGGGCATTTATCAGCGCATGCAGCGAACCGGGCTTGTCTTCCATATCAAAGGCTATCTGGATAGGACTCCTGTATGCCCCGGATATGCTTATCATTACCTTGAAGACATCGGTCTGGGTAATAAGGCCTACTACCTCTCCCTGCTTGTTTACAACAGGCATTCCGGAGATCCTGTTCTCAAGCATGATTACAGCAGCCTTTTCCACTGAGTCGTTTTCATCCAGGGTGATTGGGTCAGGGGTCATTATATCCTTGACCTTTATTTCGGAGAGAAGGTAGTAAAGCTCATGGACATCCAGGGAGGTTGCCTTTGAAGGCGCGGCTTCCTTTACATCTCTGTCGCTTACAATGCCTACAATGCGGTTATCCCGTACAACAGGAATCCGCCTGATCCCGTGCTCCTTCATGAGCTGGGTTGCCTTCATAATTGAAGTATTTTCATCGATCACAATAGGATCAACTGCCATCCACTCTTTTGCTAACATGCATGTCCTCCTGAAAGATTATATGGCCAGCCTGAAACATCTTGCCCACAGACAAATTGGTCTTGCTCCATTGGCAGGCGTAAATTTATTACTTTGAAAAATTATTTGCCCTGAGTCTATCATAGAATTATCATAAATTACAAAAAAACACAGGCAGCACGAGCAGTTTATGCGAAGAAAGCAGAAAACCTCCTGCTCCCCCATTTTTTTGGGCGCAATTTGACAAATTGCAAAGGCGTAAATGTTCCCTGTGCCTGCTCCGGGCGCGGCGGTTACCATGTATTTTCGGTCACCACAGAAATAGGGCAGGTCACCAGGCACCCGGTCACAATTCTGGTTCATGTAATAGGACAGTTGACGCATGTCAAGAGAAACCGGGGGCATAATTGCACTCTTACCTGAAACTTCAGATTTCCCCAAATGTCTGAAACTGAAAATTTAAAAATAGCCATTATAGGCCCTGGCGCCATAGGCTGCCTCCTTGCCCACGGACTTTGCCTGGCAGGGCATAGGGTAACCCTGATTGATTACAGAGAAGACAGGGCAGAGCGTATCAACGTCTCCGGGATAAATGTAATTAATGAAGATTCCGGTAATGTACAAAAGCCGTTTTGTTCTGCACACACTGAGAGCTTGCCTCAACAGGATTTAATCATCTTAACTGTAAAGGCATATAACACCAGGGAAGCAGCAGCCTCTGCCATTCCACTTATCTCTCCGGAAACAGTTATCCTTACGCTTCAAAACGGCATGGGCTATGAACACCACATAGACACAGTGGCTAAAAATTGCTCTGTGGCAGCAGGAACCACTGCCCTGGGAGCAACACTTCTTGAGGAAGGAACTGTTCGCCTTGCCGGGATCGGCCCCACTGTTATTGGTTTCAGGGGCAAAGCCCAAAAGAGACATATTGATGTGTTGAATCGCCTGGCAGAGGCATTCAATAAAAACCGATGGGCATGTTCTCTGGTGGAAAATCCCGATATCACCAGGTGGAAAAAACTTATGGCAAACATAGGCATAAACGCAATAACCGCCATATCCTGTCTTAAAAACGGCGAGATTTTAATGTTTCCGGATGCCCGCAAGCTGCAGCAAAGTGCGGTTATGGAGGCAGTTGCCGTAATGGAGCAAAGCCTGGGAGGATTACCCTGTGACAGTGAGGAAATAGTCCGGCAGGTGCAGGAAATTACCCGCAGTACTGCAGAAAATTTCTCATCAATGCTTCAGGACAGGATGAGAAGGGCAAGGACAGAAATAGATTATATCAACGGTTTTGTGTGTGATGCAGGCAGAAAGTATGATATCTCCACTCCTGTCAACCAGACCCTGTGCCGGATTGTAAGGCTGCTCTCTGCATCTGGCTGGAGGACGTGCTGATAAACCGGTAAATTTTTGAATTTACCCACGTATCTATTCAGCGTGGTAAATGGTCTTGTTTTGGAGTGACTCTGAATAATTTCGTAGTTTTTCTTGGCGAAGTGCAGCCATAAAATCGCCTCTCGCTGAGCGAGGTACGAGTGAGTTTCGCGATTTTGGCGTAGCGAGCCTTAGAAAAACAAGAAATTATTCTCCAGAACGGAAAAACAAGACCATTTA
>JALWJV010000347.1 GCA_026996955.1 Deltaproteobacteria bacterium | reverse complement strand
ACCTTGAACAGAGAGACAGGGAAGTCAAGGCACACGAGCATGCACATATTGCAGCAGGCGGCCGGTACGTAACAAGCGGTGCATCCTACAAGTATGAGACAGGGCCTGATGGCAGGAAATATGCCACTGGCGGCGAAGTCTCCATAGACACATCTGAGGAAAAGGACCCAAGGGCCACCATAAGGAAGATGGAAACAGTGAGAAAGGCTGCCCTGGCACCTGCAAGGCCATCTTCACAGGACAGACGTGTGGCAGCCCAGGCATCAAGGAAGATAATGGAGGCAGAGGCAGAGCTTAGAAAAAGCCGCTCAGAGGAAACAAAGGGCAGCACCCCTGAAGTTACCGGAGAGCAGGAGAGTAAAGGGACGGAACAGGCCGGGGATACTGAAAAAATCCAGAACACTAGTCCTGCAACAACAGAACAGGCATCATCCAGCACACCACAGTATGCCCGGAACAGCGCACCGGCAGGATCAATGCTTGACGTATACGTATAAGACGAGATACAGGATCGTTCCTTACCGTGAAAACAGCTCAAAGCTCAAGGCTCAAAGTCCAAAAAGACAAAAGTTGAACCGCGAAGGACGCCAAGAACGCAAAGGGTTTTTAACTTTCCCTGTCGGGGTAGCCCACAGGGAAGGAATAACTTCCTTTGCGTTGTTCTTTGCGTTCTTGGCGTCCTTTAGCGAAGCGGGCGGTTAAAAAGCCACGTTCTCTTTCAGCTTCCGACTTTGAGCTTTGATTAGAATGGCTGCCAGCCGTATCCTGACAACACAGCCGGCGTAAGGGAACCGGGCACCAGCCCGCAATGATCCCGTTTAACCGGCCTGAACAGACCCATCACACCGGCATATTCAATCTCCGCATTTTCCATTGCACCCTGAACTGCCCTGCGTGAAACACCTGAACGCCTCATGGCTGCAGCAGCCATATGCACCGCATCCCATGCAGAGGCAGCAGCAATCACCTCCCGCACAGACATATACTCAACATCTCCGGCCATTGCTGCAATAAAACGCTTTACAGAGCCATAGCATGGATCATCTTCAGATATTGAATCGCGCATGATAATCGGAGAGGCAGCAGTAACAAGGGTTGCGCCTGCACGAATTGCCTGAAAAAGCGCATCATCAAGCAGCAGGCATGGAACCGCATACCTGCCGGGAAGCTTCTGCATGGAGGCTGCTATCATAGGGGCTACTCCCCGGCGCCCCCACACGAATACAGTCACTGCACCGGCACTTCGCACCCGCTTGATCTGGGAAATGATATCAGTATCACTGTTGCCGTAACCCTGTAACTCCCCTGCCATTACCTGAAATTCCTGGGCATAGCCCTTAATCCACAAGACCGCCCTCTGCCCCATGGAATCATCAGCAGAGATAATGCCAACAGGAACTGCCCTCCTGCGCTTCAACCTTGGAAACAGGCTCTTTACCTGGGCAGTTATCGGAGGCGATACACTGAATGTCCAGTCAACAGGATGGCCCCTGAGCGGCAGGATAGGCTCATCCCCTGCGGTCAGAAACAGGGGAATACGTTTTTCCTCTGCAAACCCCCTAAGCGACCGGCAAAGGGCAGCGTGTGTAGGGCCAATAATGACACTGCACCCCTCCCTGTCTGCAAGGGCAGATGCACTGGTAAGAAGTGTACCAAGCCTTCCAGCTGAATCAGATGCAACCAGCTCCAGGGATCTGCCCCTGACACCACCCTGCATGTTAATATCATGCACAGCCTTCCTGGCGCCGTTTAGAGAAGCCATGCCTGACATGCTTCCAGGCCCTGACAGATCCCAAACCCCACCGATCTTTATATGCGGAGTAAAACTGCCATATTCCTGAGCTGACACACTGAAGCACAGACCCACCAGCACAAACATGAACAGAAACAGGCATACGCAGGCCCCTAATCCGGGACCAGATAGCAGAGTGCCGGCATCAGCGCTGCAGCAAGACCGCTCCTTGATAAAGGAATTATTGAAATTCAGGCATCTCATCTCAGACGTTTAAGCTGCTTGGCAGCAACCTTTGCCTGTGAGGTCCCAGGGTATTTTTTGACCAGCTTTGAGAGCACGATCCTGGCACTTTCCATATCACCAAGCCTTTCAAAAGAGAGCCCCTGCTTGAGCAGGGCATCAGGAAGCTTGTTGCTCTTGGGGAATTTACTGATAACAGTCTGGTACTCCAGGATGGCCTCTTCATAACGTCCCCTGCTGTACTCACACTCCCCCATCCAGAAATGGGCATTTGGTACCCTGTTGCCATTGGGATTCTCTTCAATATACTTTCTGAACAGCCTCTTTGCCTCAGGGTACTTTTTTGCCTTGAACATATCCATTGCCTGCTGATAGAGGTCAGGCTCTGCTGGTGGCGGGATGACGGCACTTTCCGGTTTATGTTTACCTGCCGAAACGCCCTTGAGGGCGGCGAGTTCCGCATTAACCTGATCCTTGAATTTTTGAAGCTCATCCTTCTGCTGACTGAGGCTCTGGGAAAGCTGCTCAAGCTGGCCATTAAGCCTTAGCAGTTCAGCCTGTATCTGCTCCACCCTGCCTGCAGTATCTGCAACTGAACTCCTCAAGGTTTCAATATCCTGGCCAGCAGACTCCCCGGAGCCATGCGCCCTTATGGCATTAAGCTGGTTTTTTAATGCGGCAAGTTCCCTTGCCTGGGTTTCATTTTCAACAGCAAGGCCACTTACCCGCCTGTCAAGCGAATTTAACTGCTGCTGAGGAATGCAGCCGGAAGTAAGCAGCATACCTGCCAGAGAGAAACAAAATAAAAAAAACAGCCTCCTGCACCTGCACGAAGAATGAACCACACCATGTATATTCATGCTCGCGTCCTCCAAAACAACTTTCTCCTAATTCATAAACCTGTTAGGGCCCCAGAACCCCATTGCTGCACTGTTTCCAAACTCCAGCAGCCTCCTCTTGCCAGCCCCGTTCAGGTACATGACATAAAGGCATTTCCTGCCATTTGCATGGGTACGGGTAAAGAGAATCTGTCTGCCATCCGGAGACCACGAAGGATTCTCATTACTGTCTGAAAAAGTCAGCTGCTCAGGCTCTCCGCCCCTGGCAGAAACGGTAAAAATCTGAAACTTACCGTTCACCCTGGCTGAAAAAACAATCCTGTCACCCCTGGGCGACCACTGGGGATCAGTGCTGTAAACCCCGGTAAAGATAAGGCGGCGTACGCTTCCAGAACCTGCATTAAGGATGTAAAGCTGGGGGACACCTGCCCTGTCTGAGACAAATACCAGCTCACTGCCGTCAGGGGACCAGCTTGGCGAGATATTTATGCTCCGCCCCCAGGTCAGCCGTTTAATAATCTTGCCGCTTAAAGTTACAAGATAGATGTCAGGGCTTCCGTCCCTGCTTAAAGTTATGGCAAGTTTTCTGCTGCCTGGATGCCATGAATGCGCGATATTGGAGCCCTTGTAACATGCTGACCTGGAAATCCTGCCGGTTTTCAAATCCTTGATATAGAGGCATGGCCTGCCAGACCTGTAAGAGGTAAAGGCAATAAACCTGCCATCCGGAGAATAACGGGGAGAAAGCACTATGGTATGGAGAGAGGTCTCTTTGCGGACATTATGACCATCAAAATCTGCCGAATAGACCTCACGGTTTGTGCCCCTTGTACCAACGAACACAATGCGTGAAAGTGTAAGCCCCCCCTCCCCTGTAATAGCCCTGACAACCTTTTCGGCAAAACGGTGGGCTAGGATCCTCTGATCCTGCATGGTGGCACTGTACTTCACCCCTGCCGCAAGCTTGCCTGTGGCTGTCTCTATTAAACGAAACTCCATTACAAGCTCATTACCCCTGTGCTGCATGCGGCTCTTCACTACATAATCTGCCGGATAGTCCTTGAGCGGCATGTCCGGTGACCTGTACAGCCCAGGGTCAGGCACAGAGAAAAAACCCATGAATTCAAGATCAGCCGCAAGAATACGGGTAATGTTTCTTGCAGCAACCCTGTCTTCAAAAGTGCCGCCTTCCACATGGGGCTCTGGCACAGCCACAGGTATCTTGCGCATAAAGGGCGAGGTGATATCCACATACACCTTTTCAGCATTACAGGAAGGGACAGGACCAAGGACAGTTGCAAAGAAAAGGCCAAAGGCACTGATCGCCAAAAGAAGTTTTCTGGAGAAGATTCTATTCATACAAAGCCGGATCATACAAAACAGATAGCGTCTGGATTGAATATTTCAAAAGTTTAAGGAAGCGATGCTTGATATGCCTCTTGCAAATATATACCCAAACAGCTTCAAAGGAAACATGAAACCTGAATCCTGCACTTCGAATAATGAAGAAAGATCGTATCTATGCAGCGTGGTAAATGGTCTTGTTTTGGAGTGACTTTGAACAATTTCGTACCTAGATTGAGCGATTGTCGGATTTGCTGCAGATCCGCGAAAGAGGAATTCCCATAATAGTCGGCTATATGGGGATTTCTCTGACAAAGGAGATGCAGTAAATACGGCAATCCCGAAGGGTTTCAAAACTGAAAAGATATAATCGCATAACTCCTTTTAATTTCATTAAAAAAATAGTTTTCCAGATTTTGAAACGCTCAATCTAGGTCGTAGTTTTTCTTGGCGAAGCGCAGCCATAAAATCGCGTCTGTCTGAGCGAAGGACGAGCGAGTTTCGCGATTTTGGCGGAGCAAGCCTTAGAAAAAAAAGAAATTGTTCTCCGGAACGGAAAAATAAGACCATTTACCAACCTTTATTAACATAAGTACGCTGAACAGTTGCGAAAGATCGTTTATTCAGTACAAACAAAAAAACATTATGGTGCGCATGGTACACCCTGATCCTTCAACTTTTTGGGGGATAGATGACTGATTCGGAAGGATCAATTCAGGCCATTGCCTGAATATACAGCCCGGATTCCCGCAGGGTATCCAGATAACAGCGCACCACCTGAGAGCTTTCAATGCCCAGGGTCTGTGCAAGACGGCCGATGCTCTTGCGGTCGGCACTCTCATAGGCGCGCATCATCCTAAAATAGGGGCTTAAGGGGCCCTTTTCATGGACAAGGGCGTCTTTAAGGGGCGGGGACAGAGGCAGGTCAGAAACCACCTGCTCAATGGGGCGTTTTAGCATGGCATCAAAAACAGACAGGAGCCCCACCATATAGACTGAAGGGGCATCTTCATCTCTTCCGGCACACAACGCCAGCTTTTCACCAAATATTGCCCGAATGAAGGCAGTGGCAAGGAGTTCAGAAGGGCATTTCTGTCCATGCTGAACCAGCATAAGCAGCATGATCCAGCGTTTAAGCTCATCAATGCCCAGAAGGACCAGGGCCTGTCTAATGGAATCTATCTGCCTGGAAAGACCTGTTGCAGCGGAGTTGATAATTTTGAGCAGTTTGTATGAGAGCGCAGCATCCCTGGCAATAACCTTTTCTATTTCGTCCAGGTTCATATCATCTGCCTGGAGCAGTCCCATGATCTCCATAAAGGTTCCGCTCATAACCTTTACGGAAGCAGCCCTGACCATTACAGGGCGCTCAAAGAAAAACCCCTGAAACAGGTCAAAACCAAGTTCAAGGGCCTGGCGAAACTCCTCTTCTGTCTCCACCTTCTCGGCAAGAAGTTTTAATTTGTAGGGTTCAAGCTCCTTGCATACAGCCCTGATATGCTCAACAGGATCGGCCCTCCAGTCAATCTTTATTATTGAGGCAAGCTTTAAAAGGCGGCGGCTTCCTTCATGAAGTATAAAATCATCCAGGGCTATTCTGAAGCCGTTTTTTCTAAGGGCAAGACATGCGTTATAGACGGCATCATCCACCTCGACATCTTCCAGGATCTCAACCACAACCGAATCCGGGCTTAACTCTGGAAGTTCACTGAAAAGCAGGTCCTTGTTGAAGTTGATAAAAACAGGTTTTCCAAAGGCAAGCTCCCTAATGCCTATGTCTGTAAAAATGCTGCTTATGACCTTGAGACTTGCCTCTGTCCCGCAGGTATTGACATCAAAACAGTTATCTGGCCCGGAACGGTACAAAACCTCATAGGCAACAGTTCTCTGTGCCCTGTTCAGGATTGGCTGTCTCCCAACATAAAGTTCTTTCATCTTGTATGGTCACAGCTCATTATCTGATGGAGGCAGGGAGAGGAGTTCGGATGGTTTACCTGCGGGCCAGAGCCTCCTCAACCATCCAATCAGGGCAAGAGCTGCAGCAGGCGGCCTGCCTGAGGGAAAGACAATGTCCAAATCCACAATATGATCCCCCCGCTTACCTCTTGAATCACGCCATCCCTTCCCGGCAAGGACTACCCTCTTTCTGTCAAATGAACACGGGCCTAGAACCACCGCCTCATCACCGTCCAATGTCTCCACAAGGACAGTGCCACCTGCAAGGGCTGTCCAGAGATCCACATCCACCCGGCTCTTTACATCAACTCCATCAAGCTCCCAGCCTTCAGGAAAGTTTACCCTTACCTCAACAAACAGGGCATCCCGGCACTGCCTGTCCTGGCGCCAGTGTCCCTGCCCCGGCAGTCTTATGATACTGCCGTCTCTTATGCCCCTGGGAAGCCTCACATCAACACTCCGCTGACGGGTTATGTGCCCTGCTCCCTTGCAGAGATTACACTTGCGCCTGGTAATAAGCCCCTTGCCTCCACAGTTATTGCAAACCACCCGGAGCTTGGTACGCCCCCAGGGCAGTTCATGAAACCCGCTTCCTGAACACTCTTCACATTTATGGAAATTAACCAGATGGACACTACCTGAACCGCTGCATGCAGGGCACGCAGCCTCCACATCGGCTATGGACAGCGTTATTGTGTTACCTGAAAAGGCATCCCTGGCACTTACTTCAAGAAACAGAAACAGCCCGTTATTGGCATCTCGCAGGAAGGTTTCAGGCTCTGTCCCTTCAGCCGTGTTTCCAATAATTTCAGGCTCAAACCTCTTTTCAAGGAAACGGTATGCCTGGACAAGCGAGCAGACAGACTGAATATGTATGGAGTCTGCAGTGGCTGAATCCGGGTGGACCTGCTTTATTCTCCGCCTGAATGCCTTCCTGATCTCTTCAGGCGTGGCCCCGGGACGCAGCCCCAAAACACTCCAGGGGTCATTTTCCCGCACGTCTTCCCTTTTGAAACGCTCATGCCTGGCGCTCATTACTGTTTTCCGGTCTCTCCATTGCTGCAGGGTCCAGAATAATCAAAAGTTCACCATCAAGTTTACAGACCTTGCTGACATATTTTGCATCCACCCCCTCTATTATTGCAGGAGGCGGTTCGATCTTGTTCCGGGGAACAGACATGACATCGCCTATCCGCTCCACAAGAAGGCTCACAGGCTCTTCCCTGCTCCCCATGATCACATTGTTATATTTTGTTGATGATTCTTCTTTTGATGATTCTTCGGTCTGGTCCGAATCTTCATCCCGGTTCTCTGCAGTCAAGGGCACATGAAGTCCCACCTTCTGGGCAAGATGCACTGCCGTAAGTATCTGCCCTCGCAGATTCACCACCCCGGCCACATAAGCAGGCGCCAAGGGGACAGGGGTGATGTCCAGTGCCTTGTTAATCTCAATGACATCATCAATGGGCAGGCCGAAAAAGTGCTGCCCGAAGTAGAAGGTTACAAACTGCTCGGTATTATCACCATGAAGTTCCACCACCTCGGTATTCTGGGACTCCACAGGAAGATTTGCCATTTCATTACTCATTTTGTCTCTCCTTATGCAGCCATGTCAACAGCTTTTTCAGGGTGAAGCAGGGAAGTTACGGCTGAAAGCACCTCGTCCCTGTCAAGTTTGGGCTGATATTCATTGAACCCAACCTCCATTCCCCGCCTCTTGTCCTGCTCACCGGACAGAGAAGTCACTGCAATGATAGGCATATCTTTAAGCCTGGAATCAGCCCTGATCTTCTTGGCAAGCTCAAAGCCATCCATTGCCGGCATCTCTATATCTGTAATGACAAGGTCAAAATCATCTGCCTGGAGAGTATTCCAGGCCTGGGCTCCATCCTCGCAGGTGATTACATCATAACCTGCTGCGGTGAGATAGGATGCAAGCAGGTTGCGGTAGAATGCAGAATCCTCTGCCAGGAGTATCCTTGCTCCGCCTATCTCTTCCAGATCAGGCTTGTCAAAGAACTCGGGATCGTGCATCTCGATTATCTGGTAAACATCCATGAACAGGGTTGTCCTGTCCTTTATGATTGCGGAACCAAGGATACCGTCCTGCTTGAAAGTATGCTCCTCAACGTCAATGGCAATGTCAAGGCTGTCCTCGATCTTTGAAACCAGGAAGGCCACATCCTTGTCATTCATGTTAAAGACAATCAGGTGATACTCGTCCTGCTCCGGCAGAGGGGAGATTGGCAGGTAGTTCTCAAGCCGTATTACAGGCATGGAATGACCCCTGTACTGTACAACCTCCTTACCGCCAACAAACTCAAGGTCTGACGCAGGTATCTTGTCCAGCCTGTTTACAAGGGCAAGGGGCAGTGCAAAGAATTCATCAGGAGCAATAGAGCAGAGGAGGAGGAACTGCCTCTCCTCATCAACACCTGTGCCTGCAACTACTGATGCGTGCTTCATGGCATCGTCACCCTTCATGCGCATTGATGCAGTAATACCTGTAATATCAATAATAAGGGCAACCCTGCCATCGCCCATGAGAGTTGTTCCGGCAAATGCAGGTATGTGTTTGAGGTGATTGCCCAGGGGTTTTACAACAATCTCCTCTGAGTCACTGATTGCATCAACCACAAGCCCAAAGGGCCTGTCGCCTGCATTCAATACAACAATATTCATTGACTCGTTGTTTTCTTCAGAGACAGGTACACCAAGCACCTTGCGCAGCCTGATAAGAGGAAGTATCTCACCTCTGAGCCTGTAAAACTCGGACTCACCAATTACCTGAACATCATTTTCTATTGCCTCCCTTGAGAGATGCACCAGCTCAACAAGGTTGACCTGCGGGATTGCGTATCTCTGACCTGCACTATGGACAATAAGGGCAGGAATAATTGCCAGGGTCAGTGGAATCTTGATTTTGACTGTAGTGCCTTTGCCAAGTTTGCTCTGAAGCTCAACAGTACCGCCAAGTTTTTCGATGTTGGTCTTGACAACGTCCATTCCAACACCGCGGCCCGATATATTTGTAACCTTTTCTGCTGTAGAAAAACCGGGCAGAAAGATCAGCATCAGGGCCTCGCGGTCTGACATTGTCTCAGCCTGCTCCTCGGTTATCAGCTCCTTCTCCAGTGCCTTTTTCTTTAATTTTTCCGGGTCAATACCAGCACCGTCATCAGCAATTTCTATTATTACCTGGCCACCTTCATGGTAGGCCCGCATCACCAGGGTACCAACCGCTGGTTTGTCATGCTGAAGCCGGATATCCGAGGCCTCAATACCATGATCAATGGAATTTCTGACCATGTGGGTGAGCGGGTCCTTAATGCTCTCAATAATGGACCTATCAAGCTCGGTCTCTGCACCCTCAATCCTGAGCTGTACCTGTTTTTCAGCACTTCGGGCCAGGTCTCTAACTATGCGCGGGAACTTGTTGAAGACATTTCCGATGGGCTGCATCCTTGTCTTCATAATCTGTTCCTGGAGCTCAGTTACCACGAGGCTCATGTGCTGATTTGCATTTGTAAGCTCCGGATTGTTCAGGTTATTTGTAATCTGTGTCAGCCTGTTTCTTGAAAGCACAAGCTCACCTGCCAGGGTCATTAGTTGATCAAGCAGGTGGACATCAATACGCACATGGGTTTCGGTTAGCTGATGGGCACCGGCAGGAGGTGCTGCGGCCTTTCTGGGCTTTGGAGGAGCAGCCTTCTTCTTAGCCTTTTCAGAAGATTTTTCTGTCTGTTGCTTCTCCTTTGCAACTGTCTCTGACGATTCTTCTGCCTTTTCAGGCCCTTCTTCCTGAGCCTGTTTATCGTCTTCGGACTTTTCTTCACTCTTATCTTCAGCCTCTTCCTGGGCAGATGCTGAAGACTCCTTGGTCTCCTCTGCAGCAGAGCCATCTGATGCCTCTGAAGCTTCCTTGCCGGAATCCTCAGAACCGCCACCACTCTTCTTTACAATCTGCTCCGAGAAATTCCTGAGCTCAACTATAAAATCAAGGTACTCCACATCATCAGGTTCCTTGCCTGATGCCTCAAGGGAGCCAAGAATTGCCTTGATGTAATCAACAGACTGCAACAGAATAGTGGTAATTTCCTCATCAACAGGCACTACACCATCCCGGAGTTTTGAGAGTATATCCTCTGCAAAGTGGGCAATACCCTCAAGGGTGGTAAAACCGAAAAACCCTGAAGTACCCTTGATGGTATGAATTGTCCTGAAAATACTCTTTATG
>JALWJV010000346.1:5884-10387 GCA_026996955.1 Deltaproteobacteria bacterium | reverse complement strand
ACCTCGTAATCATAGGTTCGGGGGCAGCCGGTCTTTCTGCAGCTATTGCGGCCCAGCGAAAGGTTAAAAACATATTAATAATATCCAAGGGAAGGCCATTTCAGTCGGGTTCTACCTTTGCCAACATTAACAATCATTGGGGTATTACATTCGCGGAAAATGAAACTGAACGGGATTACCTGGAAAACAGAATAAATTCCATCAGCAAGGGAACAAACGTACCTTACCTTTCCAGTATATTGGTTCAGGAATCCTGTTCCGCGTTTGAAATGCTTCTTTCATGGGGCGTTAAATTCAAAAAAGACAAGAATGGTAAAATTAGCCGTGTTGCGCCATGTTTCTGCACGGAGCCATTAGCCGTCATAATAAAATCCTGCAAACAATTTGCAGAAAGTTGCAAGAGGCAAATTGATTGGGAGAGGGTCAAGCTGCTACCTGAGACAGAGGCAGAAAAAATCATCGTAAAATCAGGCAAATTTACAGGCATTAACGCCAGTCATAAAAATCAGCCCATCAAAATAGAGGCCAGAGCTGCTATACTTGCAACAGGGGGTAATGCTTCTGTCTTCAGGCATCATATTACAGAGCCTGGTCTTAGCGGTGATGGATATAAGCTCTTGGAAGGCGTAAAAAATGAAGCAGCAATCCGCTTTTCCAACATGATTTTTCAACAGAGAGTATGGGAAGACATATCTGTACCGAAAAAGCGTTTTCGACTTTCCTGTCTATGGAAGCCAGAATACCTGTTTCGTTCCGCAGAAGGAAAAACAGCAAGACTTGATACACTGGGTACAGCAGTTCTGCGTAAACGCATGACCCACGTGCCAATCAGCAATCTTCAGCAGGACCGAATAGTAGATGAAATCCTGTTTAGCCTTGACAGGCACGGCAGGGGAATTGAAGTTATCAACAGGCAGACAGGTCGATGTGAATACATAATCTTGCCGTTCGTCCAGGCAAATAATGGTGGTGTTATTATAGGAGAATATGGGGAAACTAAGCTACCAGGTCTATTTGCTGCAGGTGAGGTTACCACGGGAATGCACGGGGGTGACAGGATCGGGGGAATGATGATAGCCAACTGCCTTGTCTTTGGAACACGTGCCGGAAGGGCTGCGGCTGATTTTATCCAGTAGTGGCCTGCTTTATAGCAGGGAAATACTCCTCAAGACTGTTGCTATACGCTCATCATGGCGTCCCAGTTCCTTTAGAACATTCACAATTTCATCGATTTTACGGCTGTTCTCCTGGATCTTATACTCAAAGGGCTTTGCCATTGTGCGCCTGTCCCAGATGGCAAAACCTATGGTTACAGCCACGATGGCAGCAAACGCTCCTACCATGGCCATCATCATGGTCTGGAGAGATTCAAAACGCTTGTCTGCCTGTTCAAAACGTTTGTCTATCTGTTCAAAACGTTTATTCATGTCCTGGCGCAGCTCCTCAAAACGCTTATCTACCTGCTCAAAGCGTTTGTTCATGTCCTGCCGCAATTCTTCGAAACGTTTATCTATCTGCTCAAAGCGCTTGTCTATCTGATCAAAACGCTTGTCTATCTGATCAAGCCGTTCATCAAGACGTATCAGCAATTCCCTGTCCTTTTGAGTGAAGGCGTCATTGCCAGCGTGAGCCAGAGGTACTAAAAAAGCCAAGATTACTGCCGGTATAACGAATATTGTTGATTTTCTTTTCAAATTTCTTCCCCTCAATATTTATCTTACATCCATCTAAATTTCATAACTTCATCTAAATCAAGTATAATCAGCATCAAATTCACTTACAAGTCACACTAAATACCATTTCTCCAAGGTTCATGCGCTTTCTCACAAGATACAGTTGCATCTTATTTTTCCCATTCCCCAAGAATTTCAACAAGCCTTTCAATAACCGGCTCCCATTCCCCGGGGGCAGGCTGCCGCAACAACCTTGCAGTCGGGTACCAAGGAGAATCGTCCCTATCCAGAAACCACCGCCAGTCGGGTGAAAACGGTAGTAGAATAATAACGGGCTTACCAATGGCACCTGCAAGGTGAGCTGTGGCTGTATCCACTGACACAACAACGTCAAGACATTCAATAAATGCGGCAGTATCTGCAAAATCCGTTATCTCTTGCGTCAAATCCACTATTTCCAAAGTATCCCTGCACTTTTCCAACTGACTGGATGCCTCGCCTATCTGCAGAGAGTATAACCGGACCCCGGGAATGGTACTCAATGGAGCCAGTTTGGAAAGTTTTATAGAACGGTTGTGATCATCCACATGATTGGGATTACCAGCCCACACCAGACCAACTTTCAACGATTCAGGATACACAGATAAAATTTCACGCCATTTGCCAAGAACCTTGTTGGATACTTCCAAATAAGGACCATCCGCTGTTATATGAGAAATTTCTTTAATCCCGAGTAAGAATGGCAGATCAAGTAAAGCAGTTTGATAATCCGCCTCTATCTCATCAATATTTATTTCTTTTTTGGGGAATAACCGCGCATATCCATTTAAACAAGACAACAACCGCCCTAAAGGAGGTTGAAAAGAGAACATTACCTCTACTCCCATTTGGTGCAAAACCTTAATGTATCTGCAAAACTGAATTGTATCCCCTGCTCCCTGCTCAGCCCTCACAAAAAGTCTTTTCCCTCTGAGATCCTCTCCCTGCCATGCTGGCCACGGCCCATTTAACCATGATTGCATAATATCAAACCTGGCCTGATAAAAAGGCCACCCCTCATGGAACTTTCCCTTCAAAAATAAAATACACCCCAGCCCAAACCGAGACCCTGCATGGAATGAATCAAACTTAAGGGCATTCCTGTACAACTCTTCAGCCTTGTCATAATAGCCTAACTTTACTAGAGGATAAGCAGCACCTGCCAGGATTCCCGCATCAAGATGTGAAGAATTCAGTATCTTTTGTGAATAATAATATGCATTTTTATAGTCTCCCATGTCAGTATAAACTGATGCCAACGCACTTATCAAAAAGCCATCACGACTATTTTGTTGCAACCCAGCCTCAAGCGTCTCAACAGCGTCCTCATAACGCCTCAGGAAACGATAAGTCACACCAAGATTGGTAAGAATAGCGATATCATAAGGAGCAAGTTGCCTCGCTTTTTCAAGCAATTTTACAGCCCTTTCATACTGTGAGATACGTAAACAGGCCGTACCCAAAGATAGCAGAACCGTTGGATTATTCGGTTCCTTCTGAAGCATCTTTTCAAGGAAGGGAATACTTTCATGCCAACGATGCTGTTTTATAAGCAAATTGGCCATCTTGGAAATGGGCTCAACAGACCAGGGTTCCACCTTCATGGCCGTTTCATAGCAGACTATTGCATCGTCAATATTACCTGCCTTTTCCTGGACAACACCAGCACACAAAATCATATCCATTTGATCAGGAAATGTTTCCAATCCATGTGTGACAAGAACTGCTGCTTCATGTAGTCTATTCTCTGACAACAGATGCTTTATCTCTTGAATTATCGATACAATAGATTCCATTGAATTATAAGCCCACAGATCTCGTTAACATTTATATTTTGACATGGAGTTTCATTTTCTGTTTTTCAGGACAGTCTATTTAACATATTTGCTGTCTGGCCAATCAATTTTATCAATAATATGCAAGACCTCTGGTAAAGCGACATAATAAAATTTTGCTCTTGCATGCTCATCACCTTCCATAAGAATAAAACGATAAAACATTACCACAACATCCAGTACAAATTTGAGATATACTTCTACCCTGGAGCCACCATCTTCTTCCTTAAAATGATCAATAACCTTAAAGAACATATTGTCCAATCTTCTTGAAAAATCATTCATATCAAAAATTTTCATATGGAGACATTCTTTTATCATAGACTTAAAATGTTTCATTAAAGCGGTGCCTGACACGCTATACTGCTCCCAATTATAGCCAGGCTTGGCAGGATGAAATACATCATTTATGCGATATATATCATGTTGTTTTTCATTATATTCACCTAATTCTAATTGCCATGAATGATAAGGGACAGCTCCTTTTATTTGTGCACCATCAGACATGTTAAACACATTCACTGATGATAACTCTGCCAGGGCGGCTTCGGCCGAACCTATGGCCATATTAAAATAGGGGGTGGTATGAATCGATCTTGAAGTTCTGAAATTGGCCGGTATTTCAAAAGTGCCAGCAGGATTTAGTTTTTCCTTATTGTTGTAAAACCCGCCATTTGCATGACGTTTCTCAATTGATTTAAAACCGAAATCCAAACCCGCCAGCAATATCATTGAAGGTTTACAAAAACAGGCCATTCCAATGGCCAAATTACCGGTAGTAGGATAGATATGCCTTACATATTTAAAAAAGTTAGGAGCAAAAAAGATTATAGCTAAAGCAAATTCTCTAATTCAGGCTGAAATTCTTGAAAAAATTGGAGCAGATGAGCTTGTTCTCCCGGAAAAAGAGGTTGCGGAAAAATTGGCAAATAAACTTTCAAATCCTGATATTACTG
>JALWJV010000346.1:0-5874 GCA_026996955.1 Deltaproteobacteria bacterium | reverse complement strand
CTCTTACATCTGACTCTGTCGTCGAGACATTCTTTGTATATTTAAACCACTCTCGGTTGATTTTTGACGTACCGATCAGTGGTCTGTCCTCCAACATTCCAAGCCGTTGGATAACAGTGGCTCCAAGATGAATGTCAATAGCGAATTGAAAATCTGGGATAATGCCATTTTTTATAAGAATTTTTACAGCACTATGGACGGCAAAAATTATAAATCTGTCCTGATTTACCCTAATCCAGTCAAGATCATTCTCAAGTGACGGTCCTGAACCAACTACCATAATCCTCGAACTGGCAGAAAGTTCTGGATAGCCTGAAAGAGTTGGTACACCAGCTTCAAGATTCCTGAAAGTATTCTTTATTCCCTCAATATCCGGGTCAAAAGGTCTGACATGATTTAGATGACATTTCTGAACAGTAGAAAGATGTTTTACTAAGGGTGGAATAGATGCTGATGCATAGCAAGGCAGGATCCTAGTCCACACCTGAGCAGTCACATTTTGCCAGGCAAAGAACTTTCTAAATAGCCCGTCGAGACCCGAAGTTCCCAGCCCCAACATGAGCCCCTTGAAACGCTCATGCAATACTGAATAATCCAGGAAATAACATGACACCATAAATCGTTCTGGTTCGGGCTCAAGTAGCATAATCCGAGCTACATCATTGTGGTGCAAGAAAGTAGATATGTGTAGACCATGGAAAATACCTATGAAGATAACTGATGAATTACAAGAGACAGCGGAAGGTTTACTTAAACTTGCCGCCTTCTTTCCGAAATCCGGGGCGTAACGCAAAAGTTGCTCATAAAGTGACCACAGAAGCTTACCGTGACGAAAACGCTCTGTTGGGATGTCGTTACCAAGACACATTAATTCTGTCCAGGCTACACCAGAAGGGTCAGCCAGTGCCTCGGCCAACGAATCAAGACCTGATTCAGGATGACACAACGCCCCTGTGGAAGAATGTACTATATTCAAAAAGTCATCCGTTATATCAATGTGATATGGACACTCACATTGTTCAAGCCAGGAATCTATTTCCGGATGGTGTACCGAAAAATATTGACGATTTTTTAAATAAATTTTCTCAATTATTCCAGCACGTTCATCAACAGATGCCGCTCTCAATTTATCAACGATATTCAACTGTGTCTCCTAACCTGATTCATAATACATCACGCCATCCCATGCTTAATAGAAAAAATTAAAGTCCATACTACATGGTGCCGATAAATACACAAAAGGGAAAATTTAGGGCACAGGAGGTTTTCGGTAATCAGCCAATTTCCCTTATAAAAAAATACAGGGCAAGGAAAGCCCAAACAAATAATCACGGAGGATTATATCATGGCACTAGTTGTTAATACCAATGTATCTTCACTCAACGCTCAGAGAAACCTTGTAGGCACCAACAAATCACTCACCCGTTCCATTCAGAGACTCTCCACAGGACTCAGAATCAACAGCGCAAAGGATGACGCTGCAGGTCTCGCCATCTCAGACCGCATGACCTCGCAGGTCAGGGGTTTAAATCAGGCTGTTAGAAATGCCAATGATGGAATTTCAATGGCGCAAACGGCTGAAGGTGCACTTCAGGAATCAACCAATATACTTCAGAGAATGAGAGAACTTGCAGTCCAATCTGCAAATGATACCAACACCGCATCGGACAGGGCAAGTCTCCAGAAAGAAGTATCTCAGCTCCAGGCCGAACTTAACCGTATTGCCAACACTACTGCATTTAACGGCAAGAAACTGCTTGATGGCACCTTTGGTAATGCAAAAATTCACGTAGGAGCCGAGGCTAACCAGATCATCAATGTTCAGATGGGTGACACCCGTGCCACCCAAATCGGTTACAATCGGTTTAATACTGTATATTCTTCCGGATCTATTTCAAATGCTGTTAGCGGTACCACCAACAATGTAGCAGCACAGACGCTCACCATAGAGGGTTCCCTTGGAACGGCTTCCGTTACTGTTGGCGCCGGTGATTCGGCAAGAGATATTGCCACTGCAATTAATAACAAGGCTGACGCATCAGGAGTTAACGCTGCAGCTGTGACATACGCCAAAATTGATAACGTCAACAGTGCAGGCACCGTCGCTTTTGATATGTATGGCCAGAATGAAAGTGACGCCATACGAATTAGTGCACAGATATCAGACACTGATGACCTGACTGATCTTGCAAAGGCTATAAATGATGTATCCGGGAAAACAGGAGTCACGGCTACTCTCAATGATTCCAAAGACGCAATCCTTCTAACGAATACCGAAGGATATGACATAACAGTCGAAGGGGCCTCTGGTAGCAGGACATTTGACATCGTCGGCATCAAACATCCTGACGATTTTGCCACCGGCGCTACATGGGATACCTCAAGTTCTGAAACAACAGATTCCGTAAATGTTACAGGTACTGGCAGTGCCACCGTCGGCGGCACAGTAGTTTTTGATTCAGCCAAAAACTACACAGTTACCAGTAATGTTGCATCAGATCTCGTTACTGCTGCAGATACTGCATACTCTTCAAGTCTTGAAAAAGTAAGTGAAGTTGACGTAGGAACCCAGAATGGGGCAAATGCCGCCATTAACGTCATTGATGGAGCGCTTTCCTATATTGACGACCTGAGAGCTGATCTGGGTGCTGTTCAGAACCGTTTTGAGTCAACCATCTCAAACCTCATGAATGTTTCTGAAAATATATCTGCAGCCAGGTCTCGTATTATGGATGCTGACTTTGCAGCGGAAACAGCCAACATGACCAGGGCACAGATCCTGCAGCAGTCTGGTACTGCAATGCTTGCACAGGCAAACACACTGCCACAGGCAGCATTGACACTTCTTCAGTAACCAATAACCAAGACATTATATAACCAGGGGGCGGTGAAAGCCGCCTCCTGGTATTATCCACTGAAATCAAAGAGGTTTTCTTATGGGTTTAGGCGTATCAGGACTCATGTCCGGGCTTGACACAGACTCCATCATATCTCAATTGATGAGCCTGGAGCGGCGTCCGGTAATGCTCCTGCAGCAGAAAGAGGCGGCGTACCAGGCAAAAATTACCGCGCTTGGCGTGGTAAAAAGTTCCATGTCTGACCTCAAATCTGCTGTCAGCGCATTAAAGTCCTCTGATGATTTCATCTCATACAGCGCCACATCCAGTGACACGGATATACTCAAGGTTTCCGCCGGGGATGATGTTCAACCCGGCAACTACAATATTATCGTAAACAGCCTTGCCAGTGAACAGCATGTGAGAGGTGCTGCATTTTCAGCATCAGATACTGAGGTTGGAACCGGAACCCTGACAATACAGGTTGGGAGCAATGACGCGGTTGACATTACCATAGACAGCGACCACAACACACTGGCGGGTATTGCACAGGCCATAAATGACAGCGATGCTGATGTCACTGCTGGTGTCATATATGACGGAACCAGCTACTACCTTACGCTTCAAAGCAAAGAAACCGGCGCGTCCAACACCATCAATCTTACCATGCAGGATGATGACGGTGTTAATACGGACAATGCAGGTCTGTCATCAATATACACAGATCCTGCAGCCCAGACCCTTACTGAGACACAGGCTGCGGCTGACGCAGTTCTTACGGTAAATGGGATTTCCAATATAGTACGTTCCACCAATGAAATCGATGATCTCATTGATGGAATAACCATCACCTTAAAAGACGCTGATCCTGCCAAGACAGTTTCAGTAAGCTCTACCAAAAACTACAAGGGTCTTACAAAAAAACTGAACAGTTTTATTGAAAGTTACAACGCATTGATTGATACACTTGCAGAGCAGACTGCATACAACGGGGATCAGGCAACAAACGGCACGCTTCTTGGTGACAGTACGGTAAGCAGAATAGCACAGTCCCTTTCTTCCATGATTTACCAGGGTGTTGATGGTGTTGACAGTTCCGTTAACAGCCTCAGCAGACTGGGGATTGAGATAGATGACAGCGGGCATTTGAGCCTTGACAAGGACAAGCTGAACAGCGCAATGGAGGCACATCCTGATGATGTTGCCACCTTCTTTACGTCTGATGAAACAGGCAACGAAGGCATTGCGGTGAAGATGTATAACTTCCTTGATGGATACCTCAAGAGTTCCACAGGAATCCTGTCAGCAAAGGAAAAGGGCATGCAGGATTCAATAGACGATATTGAGGACCGCATAGAACAGATGGAAGTGCGCTTTGCAAAGCGTGAAGAAAATTTACGCAAGCAGTTTAATAACCTTGAACTCATGATGGCACAGTACCAGGACACGGCGTCCCGGCTGGAACAGCAACTTTCTTCTATTTCAAACATAAACTCCTATATTTCACGAAAAGGATAAAAAAAGACCATGTATGCCAGGCCAAACAACATGTACAAGGCTTACCAGCAGAATGACATCCTGACACTCTCTCCTGCTGCGATAATAGAGAGACTGTACCAGGCTATGGAACGCTCACTTGTTGCAGCCAAGGATGCCATTGAAAAGGGGCAGACAGCCATTAAAGGTGAAAAACTTGGGCATGCACTTGCGATAATCGGTGAGCTTCAGGCATCCCTTGACATGGAAAAGGGCGGAGAGATTGCCGAGAACCTGTACGATCTCTACTCATTTGCAACCAACAGACTTCTCATGGCAAATGTAAAGAATGACGTTCAGTTAATAGATGAAGTTGTAAACATCATGAAGCCCCTTGGCCAGGCATGGTCTGAGATAAGAAGAGAGCAGAACGGGCATAATGGCACTGCCCCAGAAAACAGACAGGGGTCTGCAACAGCCCAGAGCCGAAATGAGCCTCTGCAGGCGGCTGCCGGGTATTAAGGCAATGATACAGGATTATCTGCGGTATAATGAAATAACAAGGACTGTTCTTAATGCCCTCAGGACCGGATATGATCAGGAAAAGCTGGCACCATTGATGGAGGAACGAAACCTTCTGTTTGCCCGCTTTGAGGATTCAGGCTGGCCGGAGTCGGAACAGGCAGTCCAGATCCTTGAAGATACACTTAAACTTGAAATGCAGTGCGTAAAAATAATAGCTGATGAACGTGCCAGATTAAAAGGGCAAATGCAGCGGTTAGCAAATCAGAAATATGCTCTGCAACAGTATGCCACACAGACAGCTGTATAAAAGAACAAAAATTTCAAACTTGGTTTAAATGGAGTTAAGTCATGATAATCAGTGATGCTGCAAATGCAGTAAAATACCAGCCGTCTCAGGTCAGGCAGGCAGATACACCCGCCGGACAGGAGAAACGAAGGGCTGGCAATGACAGTAACAGTTCCCCGCCCGGAACCGGAATCAAGCTTCTGAGAACAGCTTCAGATAGTGCACAAGCCACTGCAGGGAACATGGTACAGGCGTCTCAACAGACTGATAACGGAGCCTCTGAACAGACGCAGCAGGCCTCAAACAAAAAAAACAGCGAAGAGGTTATTCAAGAACTTAAAAATACACTGGAAGAAATAAAGCACAACCGTTTGGAATTTTCTGTGCACGAAGATACAGGCAGGACTGTTGTAAAAATCATTGATCAGGACACTGGAGAGGTAATCAAACAACTGCCGCCTGAAGAACTTCTGGACCTTGCAGAAAAACTTAAAGAGATGAGCGGGGTGCTTTTTGACAAGAAAATATAAAACCGCTCAAGAGTATAGAACCCAAAAAGTGCCTTTCTAAATGCACTCACCGCCAAATTTCACACCGAGCTGCCTGTATGCCCGAAACCGCCCTCTCCACGCCGGGTAGCCGAAAGCTCCTCTACCTCCTCCCATTCCACCTGCCACACCCTTGAAAGCACCATCTGCGCTATCCGTTCACCTGGCTGTATTTCAACAGGCTCTTTACCCAGGTTAATAA
>JALWJV010000345.1 GCA_026996955.1 Deltaproteobacteria bacterium | reverse complement strand
CGTATCATCACATTAGGAGCAAGGCTTATTTTAAATTTTAACTGTATTTTCAGATAGATAATTTTAAGGACTTTTTACGAGTCCATCAAAATTAAAGAGCACTTTTTCAACTCCTCAAGCTTTCAAATGCAAATTTAACTATGGTATATTTTTTGCTTATATCTTTTTAACAAGGCGTTGACAGATACTTTCCTCTCCAGCCTTTAAAGCTACTGGCACCTCTAAATTCAGCAACTCAGAATACTGCATCCTATTTATAGATTTTAAATTTAGCTCTTCTTAAAAAACAAAATAACTGCCCAAAATACCCCCTGAATACACAGGAATTATTTTAACTCCCTCCATGGGTAACAAATCGTAGCGTCTTTAGCTAACAGCCTGTTCTAAGAAAACCACCCAGGCGTAAAGAAATTAAAGACAGTTATCTTATCCTGGTGGGACGGCCAATGGAGAAAAAACAGGAAAAAGATACTGAATAGTCATTAAATTATAAGAAAGTATCAATTCTGGGGAAATTCACAGGTGGCGAAGTTCATCATGATTAACCTTGAACAAGGAGAATGGATATGGGAAAAAAATTCTGGATACAATGCCTCGGATTTTACATGCTCCTCTTTTGGCCAGGCATATCATCTGCCTATCACAGCAGAAATTATGATTTTGATATGTGCGGGCACTGTCATCCTGGTGGGCCAGGCGCTGGTAACTTCCCTGCCTGTACGCAGTGCCACACAGCCACCGCTCCACCCTACAGCACAGATATCGCACCAGCAAAGGGAAATCATTCCAACGCCCTCCTGGGGACCAGTTACCACACCCTGGACAACTGGAATACTGACTCCCAGGGCAATCCCTATCCGCTGACCTGCACAAACTGTCACGAACCCCACCACAACAACGGCATTACAGGGGGTGGCATAGCAGACCCCTCCTACATCCTGGCGGAATTTACCGGGAATTACGCAGTTACAGCCAATTCCATGACCACAATGACCATTTCTGATCTTGTAGTGCATGATTCCGACTGGGAAGACCCTGCCACGTGGGGCTCCAAGACCGGGCCTGACCGTGGCCTTGTCCTGCTTGATACCATCGGTGGCAAAATGTACTGGTATAAGATTGTGAGCGCTGACAGCTCTTCAATTACCTTTGTAAACGATGCCACCTATTTCCCCCAGTCTCCAATAAATAACCCGCAGTCCATGCAGGTGGTCTATGGCCAGTTTATCCAGGATGAAATTGGCCACAGGGTTGGTGGAGACCTTGAAGATGCCACAAGCGTGAAATTCGGGGGCCCACATACCATGGCGGTTGATGAAGCCGGCACAGGCATTGACCCCACTCCAGACGGTGTATGCCAGGTGTGTCACACCCAGACACTGTTCTGGCGAAGTGACGGTTCCAGGGCAAACCATTTCAGCGGAGAACGATGTACTGTTTGCCACGAACATGAGCAAGGTTTCAAGGCAAAGGGTGGTGACTGCGCTCAATGTCACCTGACCGAAGGCGCTGACACGGATGATTATATATTTGGAAACGGCATAATGGCCTCTTTGAGCCAGGCTCAGTGGCAAAGCTCCGGACACGGCCTTGCAGAAGGTTCCGAATATGCGGTTTCAGGGAACCAGGGCGCCGGCATGTCCTGCAATTACTGCCATGATTACGCTTCAAACCATAACGACCCTGCCAATCCATTCCGCCTTGTAAACACAGGTGGGCCACATGGTGTAAACGGCGTTTGTCTCACCTGTCATGCCACGGATGGCCCCGGCTACCAGCCACCAACAGATGATTCCGGAAACTATCCCCCTGTTAACAGCTCCGTAAAGGTGGATTCCTTCCATTTCGGGCTCAGACACTCCGGCCAGGATGGAGGCATGTTCTGCTGGGACTGCCATGACCCGCACGGAGATTCCAATATTTATATGGTTCATGACCGTGTAAGCAGTGAAACCCAGGGGGCCTTTGGCATTCCTGCCGCCTTAAGGCCAGTGACCTTCACGAACGCCTCCACAGGGACAGATTATGCCCTGAACAACGCGCCATTTGACGGTATCTGCCAGGTGTGCCACACCACTGCAAACCATTACACAGAAAATTCCGGAGATAGTCATAACGCCCACGTGAGATGTACTACGTGCCACTGGCACAACGGCCTGGGCGAATCCGATGCCTTCAGGCGGCCGGGCCCACCAGTTCAAACGGAGTATGCGCTTCGTGCACGAGATGGTTCCATGATAAGCCTTGAACTTGACATGAACGACACCATAACACTTAAAGGGCATAAGTATGCGGCAGGCCCCGGCTACAGTCCCAGGCAGACCTGTGGTGGCTGCCACGACTACGATGCCATTACACGGGCATATCACTTCAGGGCAGGCACAGGCCCCAATGGACAGACCCTTTCAGACACCTGGTCATCAGAGAACAGCAACAGCACTCTTTACAGGTCCCTTGCCAGCACCTATGCGCATCTTGCATCACCAGGTCAATATGGTGGCTGGCTGCCTTACCCCTACCGCCAGTTGGCAGCCAAGGGTGTCCGTGGATCAGCAAACGCCACGTTTACATCCCAGGACAAGCCCTACTTCTTTGATATCAGTTCCTTTGAGGAGAACACGGCCTGTCTTTCATGTCACCCTGGCGGCGGCCCTGCAGAGGGAATTGTGCAGGCCGACTATACGGTAACCCCCTATGATGACAGTTCCCTTACGCCATCTCATGACTATGACCGGGATTTCTATACTTACGACCCAATGGATATTGTCAGGGCATCCTTTGGCCCGGATGGTGTGGCAGGTGATGGAAACAGCACTATAAGCGATGATATCAACGCAGTGGGCGCGCCCCGCGCGGCTGACTGGTCCAGGGCAGGGGTTGCGGAGGCAGACTGCATGCTCTGCCACATTGACCCTGACTCTCCCCTGACCCTTCAGTGTGCAGACGGCATGAAGGTCTTTCCGAACAGGCCGCGCCTGATGATATTTGCAGAGCGGAATGAAGCGGGAAAGGTTGTAAAAATATCCCTTGGGACCCCGCTGGTTACGGGCCTTGCAAACCAGACCGCCCTTGCCTATACGGATGATCCTCAACGCATGGGCCGCCCCACATCAAAGATGGATATCATGGAGCTTCCGGCTGCAGAGATCGGCGAGATAATGAACATATGGTCTTCGGGCCTTAAACAGATTGAGGACCAGAACATAGCCCAGGGCAGAACCCGCCTGCCCTATGCCCTGTATGGACAGAACGTGCAAAAGATATGGGACGGGGACGAAATCAGGGCAGAGTACTGTGCAAATCCAGCAGGCCCGGCAGACGAAATGGCGCGTCTGCTTGCCAATGAGGCAGAGATAAACAACCTGTTTGCCGAGTTACTGCAGTACATGAAGGACAATGAATTGATGCCACCCGATGCCACCCTGGATAACTTGATGGCAATGTTCTTCAATGATTTCATATATGCATACAATATTAAAAACCGTCAGGGCACTAACGAGGAGCTGCTGCCCATTCCCTCTGCACTCCGGGCGTATGAGCCTGGAAATTTTTATACAAATATGGACAGCAGTTATTCCGCAGTGCGTGACTACGTGCGCTCGCCACTGGTTGAAGGCGAGGGCATGGAGTATATCGGCCGCACGGGCATTGCCTGGAATGCCGCCATGTACGGTATGGCCCTGTCAATGCAGGGTGATGACACCTACATTGATCAGCAGACCGGCCAGGTTATGACTGATGCGGTTTTAGATGACCTTTACAAAGGGATTATCCCTCCGGATGCAATTACAGGCACATTACATGACTTTCTCCCAAGCCACTTTGATGCCATGGCATCTGCCGAACTGATGGGCCTTGACTTTGACCAGGACGGAACTCCCATCTGCTACGTGCAGCTGGTAAAGGATGAGAACACAGACACATGGAATGTAAAGACATACTGGGAAGTTGACGAGGTTACGTACCAGTCTGTCCACAGACACATGTTCGGCGGCGGTAGTGATGCCAAATCGCCCAAGTGGATAAGGGTATGCGGTCAGTGCCATGTAATGACACATGACAATGCAGCCGGTGTGGAACATGCCCGCATGTACAACCTCGGTATGCCGGCGGACTGGGCGAAGAGCGGTGCATTCATTAACAATACCGATGATATTGATGCCGCCGGCTATGATGTTCACATGTCAAGGGATGATGCCAGCCCGGCCAAAATGGGCTGCGGCTCCTGCCACCTTATGCAGCAGGATTTTCACCCCACAAAGGACCTTGAGAAGATGCACAATTTTCTCAAAGGTACTGATACAGCACACACGGGGCGTAATGACCTTGACAACAACTACAGGCCCAAAACCTGTGAGCGGTGTCATTTAACCACTCTTGATGTGGGCACAGACCCAACCGCTGCCCATAAGACAAGATTTGGAGAGACCACTGCAAGGCATATTGAGAATATCGCCTGCCAGACCTGTCACATACCCTTCAAGAAGACCTGGCGCTTCAGGGCATTTGACAACTCCCTTGGTTATTATGCCAACCTGGATAACCGCATGGGGTACAATGTGCTTGATTACAGGGATCAGGCCCAGGTGCCTGACCTGAAAATCACGGCATATCCCCCACAATATGCACTTAGCCCGGTTTATGGCACATCATCCGCATACGGAATTTCGCACCGGAACATGGTTTCCCTGCATATTGCTGCAGACCCTGAAAATGGTGTGGCAGCCATGGACTACGTTTCAGAAATGGTGGAATATTTCCAGATGACCCGAAGTGGAGAGCCGGGACAGCTTGTAAACGGCATGCCAACCAATCCGCGGTTTGACTTCTGGAAGTACCTGTACCATATGGACCTGGATACGAAAATCGACGCGGGTATTCCGCTGTCATATGATCCCCGGTGGGACAACCAGGTATTACCCACGCTGTACTGGTCAAACGGCAGGAACGGCTATCCCCAGATTGTTACCGGGAATCCCGTTATGGTCCTGACCTGGGTTGACGCCAACCCACAGGAAGGCAGTGACATGAGCGACCTTGCCTATAACGGCGCCCGCATGCTCTATGTACGGGAGCTTAATGCCATTGTAAAACAGTACAAGGCCCCTACCCGGCTTGGGGCTGACCTTTCATACCTTGCGGGGATTGGGCCCAATGATCCAGCCCACGCGGACGATCCGCTTGTAGGCAGGATAATACTCAAGGACAGTGGTTATATCATCTATGACCATACAGGGGACATGTACCCGGATATCTGGTACGTGGAAGATGTACGCGCTGTTCAGGCAGCCCTCAAAACCGTGCTCATGGCAGAAGGGGTTGTGAATCCCCAACCCATGCTTTTCCTGACTGCCCGTTACTTCTCGGACTCTCACGGTGTGCAACCAAGGCAGTACTCTCTTGGCGCCATTTCATGTAATGACTGCCATAACAATATCGACGATTCAAGCGGGGAAGAAGCGCCCGGCCTCCAACCTGGAGCACATCGCACCACGGACCGTTTAATCACCTTCCTGCCGTGGCAGCTTCCCTGGTTCCAGGAGGCCAACCGTTCGCTTGTTTACAACCCTGAAACCGGCGAGATGGAACCTACGGACAATAACGGCACGGATGGACAGGGGGCGTTCTTCATTGTTGACAGCGAAATCGCATATATCGAGCCCCTTGGTAATACAGCCGCGGGCCAGGAACCTGCAAACGGCCTCACAGTGCTTGGTGCAAAGGCCAGTGACATACTTGAGCTCTCAATGCACCATGCCCGGAAACGCTTCTATCTAAGTGGTGAAGACCAGGTGGCCGGCAGCGCGCTGCCCTCTGTAAACCAGGTATTCCTCACCCAGGCAGAAAAGGATGAAACATACGTGAACCAGCTTGTAAACGGCCCTGACGACATGCTGCTCTACATGCAGATACCCCAACATATCAAGCTGGAACATGATATAACCGAACTCGGTATTGTTCAGAGCCTGCAGAAGGTCGAATTTAATGCCGGCCCGGCCATATATGGAGGCGATGCATTTGTTGTGCGCGTTGGACTGAAAAGGTTTAACAGCTCGGATTCACTGTTTCTGTCCATGCCGATTGTGGAAAAACCTGCCGGTTACCAGTATCCATGGCCTATTCTTGTAAAACAGGATGATGCGGACTCTCCCTGGTACCGGATTGACGCGGGCCCAAACGCTGCGGCAAGGATAGTCGGGGCATTCCCCGGTTATGTCAAGATCAAGGTTTATGGCGCTCATGGCGGGCCCGGAAGGTATGCGGCTGTATGGGCCATGCCACTGCCTCAATAGCATAAAATCGGATAAAAATAACTCAAAGCTTAAAGGAGCAGGGTGCGCACCCTGCTCCATACCAGCCTCTTTATTTCTGGACCGCCCCTTCGGGAAAAAAGGGCAAACGGACATCCTCTATGCCGGAACATCGAGGGTCTTTCACAAAGAGTATGTTGTCTTTTACAAGCATTCTCTGCATTGAAAGCACACCCTGTGTAAGCTCCCCAACCGGAACAACTATTATCTTCCCATCCTCCTTGCCTGATGCCAACTGCCGGGCCTTGAATACTGTTTCCACCTTTGAGACTGGACACTGATCTGAAACCAGTGAAACAACGGCCTTGCCCACAAAATCACCAAGCACCCCCCTGTTTCTTCCTGAAGAATCAACAACTGCAAGGTCCTTTGGGAGAATCACTTTTTTTTCCGGTTTGCCCGGACAGTAGGCGTACTGGTTAAATTTTTTCACTAGCAGGTGGGCAAGGCTCACCATGCTCCGCCGGTAATAAAGTGACACGCAGTAGTTCAATATTTCATGGGCCGGTATGAATGGTTTCAGGACATGTAACCACTGACCCACACCTTCCAGTACTGCCTTTTTATACCTGGCCTTGATAGCCGTGGCCGGTTCGCCCCTGACATGATAATCAACATATTCATGCATCATAAAGTACTGGGCAATCAGCCGCCGTACCATATCACTGTGCCTCAGTTGGGAATAATGGTCCTTTACAAAGACATGATACTTCTCCTTCATTACCTTCAGCTCTTGAACAGTCCGGATTGACTGGCTCTGTTCAAGCATTTTCTTTGCCTGTATCATCAACAGCGCAAATTCATATCTTTCAGGGCCAGGCTTTGAACCCGTGAGCAATTTATAAAAAAATTCATTTTCAGGACTGTTGGTAAAAGAGGGCAGGGCTTGCCTGCCATTTATATGAACAACAAAGGTCCCTGCACCAATAATCACCGGAAATACCCTGCCCTTTTCAAGACTGAGCAGGGCAAGCCCCTGGTAACCGGTGGTGATGACCTTCCTGGTGCCTGAGTCCAAAGGCCCGGTGAAAAGAACATCCTCTTTCAAGCCGTCATAGATCTTTACTGTTATATGGACATCTTCATTAGATTCCAGGTCAGACTTTAGGACAAACGATGCCATGGCAATCTGCACACCGGCTGCCCAAAACAAGACCAGCAGTTTGACAACATTAAGGCATGTTTTCATATCGTTATTATTTATACAAATTATTATTCAAAGCAGCACCAAAGCATACACAACAATAAAAAACCGCCGCACCTGAATTGGTGCGGCGGTAAGAAAGGCTTACATTCTCCAGGTGTGCCTTAATCCTGAATGCAACGCACACTCTGGCCTGTAGCCTGGTTATTCACATAAGACATTTCGGTGTTGCCAGGCCTTATCACCAGATAATCAGCCCTTTTACCAAAACGACGATCGGTAACGGTGCTCGACCAGTAATACCCTTCCCTGCCTGCCACCTCTACATCACCTGTTTCAGCATCCCTGTAACCACCAACAACGAACTTGGCAGGAGAGGCATAGGCGCCTGCTGAATTTTGCGGATGCCAGGATGCCCTTTCCACTTGAAGCTCGGTTGCTGTAGGCAGCCTGAAACCTGATGGACAAGGATTGTTTATACCGGATTCACCCTGCCACAGGCTGTCATTCTCCGGCTCCCGCCAATCGGAATACGGGTAGGCAACGGTTATGAAATCACCGTGCCCTGGCACGTCCAGATTACTCCGGGTTGAAGTGGTTTCGCTTGTCCGCTTCTCATGACCGTCCTTCAGGCGGCCCCACTGGTACAGATCACCAAAGGCCTGGGGATCATCATAACTTGTGGCTTGCCGTGATGCACCAAGATTGCGATCCATCCAGACCTGGCCTGCAGATGTAACGGTTACTGGGCAGGGTTCATCCTCACCATCACAGTCCTGGTCGATCCCGTCTCCACATATCTCCGGGGCCCCGGTATAAATGGAATTGTCAGAGTCATTACAGTCACCCTGGCTCACAGCCTGTCCATCTCCATCATTATCTGTGCACGGGGCATCAAGTCCGTCGCAGTCCTGGTCTATTCCGTCTTCACACACCTCAGGCGCACCTGCATAAACCGTGACATCAAGGTCATCACAGTCACCATCATTTACGGTCTGACCATCCTGGTCAATATCCAGTTCAGGATTACTGTCCATGATACAGCGGACGCTGTTGCCCTCGGCCCTTCCGTAATCGTAGATCCCGGAGTTATTCTCACTGGCGTAGAGATACTCTGCGTAGGTACCGGCAACAGTGCTTGACCAGTACTGCATAACGCTTCCTGTGTACATTATTTCCCCGGTACGCGGATCGCGGTAACCTGCCTTTACAAATCTGGCAGGAGAGTTGAAGGCACCAGCTGCATTCCTTGTCTCCCAGGAAAGCCTCTCTATCTCAAGCTCCGTAGCCGTGGGCAGCCTGTAACCGGACGGGCATGGATTGTTGATGCCGTCCACACCCTGCCACAAATCATTATTCCTGGCATATCTCCAGTCGAATGGAGAAATACTGGTGGCTATAAAATCACCATGTCCGGGCACGTCATTCCTGCTACGGTCATTGATAATTGAACTGGTGCGCTTCTCATGTCCATCAGCAAGCCTGCCCCACTGGTAAAGGTCGCCGTATGCCTCTGTATCATTTGCGCTGAGAGCCACGCGAGATGCCCCGAGATTGCGGTCAAGCCATATCTGGCCTGCTGATAGAACCGCACCTTCCGGCAGTCCGCAGGGTCTGTCCCACCCGTCGCAGTCCTGGTCTATGCTGTCCCCGCATATCTCAGGCGCACCCCTGTAAATGGTGCTGTCTTCATCATTGCAGTCACCCTGGGCCACAGTCTGTCCATCTCCATCTGCGTCAGGACACACGGCATCTGCACCATCACAGTCCTGGTCAATACCGTCTTCACACACCTCGGGTGCACCTGCATATATAGAGGCATCCAGGTCATTACAGTCTCCATCATTTGCGCTCTGACCATCACCATCCATGTCCTGATCAGAATAATCCTGGATACAGCGTACACTGCTTCCCTGGGAACGGTACTCAGAACGAATGCCTGCCCATGCCGCGTCAAACTCAAAAATACGCGCCTCTGTCCCATCCACCGTGCTGGTCCAGTAATTCCCCCAATGGTTTCCGGGATGTAAACTTCCGTTGGTAAAGCGAGCACCAGCTCCTACAAGTTTAAGCGGCGAGGCAAAGGCAAGCTCAAAGGGATAGGCATCGGGATTACTGGAAGACCACGAGGCCCTTTCAATGCTGAATTCCGTAGCGGTGGGAAGCCTGAATCCCGGAGGACATGGATTGTTTACACCTCCCTCACCCTGCCACAGGTTATCATTCTGGGGAGTTCTCCAGTCAAATGGAGCTGTATCAGTGGTGATAAAATCACCGTGCCCAGGATTATCATCACTGCTGAGTATAGAGGTTACGTTGCTGTCTTTCTTCTCATGCCCGTCAGCACCCCTGCCCCACTGATAATAATCACCAAAGGCCCACTCGTCTGTCATGCTTGAAGCAGCACGGAAGGCACCAAGATTTTTGGTCATCCATGTAAGCCCTCCTGCCGAAGTCACGGTCTGTACCGGACAGGCCAGGTCCGCACCGTCACAATCCTGATCAATACCATCTCCGCATATTTCAGGTGCTCCTGTATAGATGGAGGGATCATTGTCATTGCAGTCGCCCTGGCTCACTGTCTGGCCATCGTTGTCCAGATCGTCTGTAGGCTCTGAAGAGGCTACCACAATGACAAAACCTGTTTTATCAACATTGGTGGTACCGGGTTCGTAGTACCTGCCACCCGGGGCAAAGGCAAAGTAGTAGTCATCTCCAATACTGTGATCTGCCTCTCCCCAAGGGGACGTGGAGAGATAGCGATAGTAGTTGATTACTGCACGAACCTGCACTGAAGCGCCTGGGGCAACATCAGGCACTGTGGCAGATGGCGCCCCTTTTGGAACCTCAATCCAGCTTGCCCCGTCATCAATACTGTACCAGAACTGGCCTATAAAATTTTCAAGATAATTAAACTTGAGCTCCAGTGGCATGGCTTGGGCACTGTCATTGGTTATTACCCCTACGCGGAAGGAATACGTCTTGCCATTCTTTGTCCCG
>JALWJV010000344.1 GCA_026996955.1 Deltaproteobacteria bacterium | reverse complement strand
GATCCCTGTCAACAAGGAGCACCCTGTTGGTATCAACGTCAAACCCTGCCCCTGGTTCAGATACATCATTTGCAACAAGCAGGTCAACCGGTTTTCGTACCAGTTTTTCCAGGGCCTTTGCCTCAAGTTCCCCGGTCTCTGCACAAAAGCCCACCACAAGCTGCTCAGGTGTTCGCCTTTCAAGAATGCCCGAAAGTATATCAGGTGTTTTAACAAGCACTAACTCCAGGGTATCTGCCCCCTTCTTCATCTTCTGGCCGCTGGTTTCAACCGGAGTATAATCGGCAACTGCTGCAGACATTATCACAATATCCGCTGCATCAAGCTCACGGCTTACTGCCTCTGCCATGTTGGAGGCGCTGATAGTATTTACAAGCCTGGTGCCTGATGGCGCTGGTATTGCACATGGACCACTGACAAGTGTTACCTCACCTCCCCTCCGTGCTGCCTCTGCTGCTATGGCATAACCCATCTTGCCTGAAGAACGATTTGAGATGAAACGTACCGGGTCTATTGCCTCCTGTGTTGGGCCAGCAGTAACAAGAACCTTTAATCCCTTAAGGCTCTGAGGCGTCAGGGTCCTTATGACCGCCTCCCTGATATGCTCCCAGCAGGCAAGACGCCCCTGCCCCTTTTCGCCACATGCAGTGTTTCCGAAATCTGCCTCAACTATCTCATGCCCCCGGGACCTTAACACCGCTATGTTATCCATTGTTGCTGCATGGGAATACATGATTGGATTCATGGCAGGGCAGAAAATTACAGGCCCGGAATAGGCAAGATATAATGTGGAGACAAGGTCATCCGCAATGCCGTTTGCCGCCTTTGCAAGTATATTGGCAGTTGCAGGAAGATGCAGCATCAGGTCAGCCTCACGTGCAAGGGAGATGTGGGGGATGAGATGTGCATCTGAATCATCAAAAGTATCATAATGAACCTTCTCACCTGTAAGGGCAGCGAAGGTAAGAGGAGATACAAACCTGCGGGCATTTTCAGTCATAACAGTTATGACTCTGGCCCCGGCCTCCATGAGCTTTCTTGCATACCCTGCTGCCTTAAACACCGCAATGCCACCGCTGGCACATAGCAATATGACCTTGCCCTCAAGGGGCAGGTAGGCAGGGACTGAGAGATCGGCATCATTATGGATATCCTTATGGTGTGGCATTTTCTCCCCCGTATCCCTGGCTTACAAATATCTTGACTTCAGTCTTAAATCCCATGTCGGATGAGGTAATCTGCATTAGCATGGAACCGCCGGTAGAGTTCTTGAATGCCATGTAACACTTCTCGGATTCAAGGCGCCCTGCAAGGCGCCACCCTTCCTGGGGCAGTCTCTTCTGGAAAAAGTCTGCAACAGATTCAGGAGAAAGGCTGCCCTTAAGGGTAAATATTCCGCCGTGAAACTCAGGCGTTGTAAAGACCACTGTTTCAGAGGCGATCTTCTCCATCTCCATGGGAACTGGCAGGTGGGGGAATATGGTAACAGACTGCGGTGGCATCCGGCCTGAAGCCTGGGCCACATCACCATTTTCTGCAACAGGCCCGGAACCATTAAGGGCAGAGTCGACACCTGTCCCTGTAATGGCACATGAGGTCAGAATTGATATTGCAAGCAGGGCTGTCAAACATTTGTATGTTCTCATATCTCACAATCCTTATATACAACAAGGTCTTCAAGGGACTTTCGGCTTGAACGGCGCTCTTTCTCCACAGGCCAGCCAAGGGCAATCACTGCCATTAGGTTCAGGTTGTCACCAAGGCCCAGAAGCTCCCGGATTTCTGCTTCACTTTTTAGTATCTCACCAAGCCACACAGCCCCAAGCCCAAGGCTGTGAACAGCAAGCAGCATGTTTTGAATGCATGCCCCCATGGCCTGATGATCCTTTACCTCATGATACATTGCATCTGAATCCACAAAGACCGGAATAAGCACCCTGGCAGAACGAATAACCCTGCTGTAACGTGTCAGCGGCTCAAAACGGGCAATCATCTCCGTAGAGGTCACCACGGCAAAACGCCAGGGCTGGTTATTCAAGCCGGATGGCGCCCACATCCCGGCCTCTATCACCTTTCTGATCAGGTGTGGATCAACCGCACGGTCTTCAAACTCCCTGACGCTTCGGCGTGAAAATATTGCATCAAGCACTGGATTACTGGTCATATTTCTCCTCCATGTCCAAAATAATGAGTAACTGTTCAGCGCATTTATTTAATGAAGGTTGGTAAATGGTCTTGTTTTTCCGTTCTGGTGAACAATTTCTTGTTTTTCTAAGGCTTGCTCCGCCAAAATCGCGAAACTCGCTCGTACCTCGCTCAGACAGACGCGTTTTTTTTTGGCTGCGCTTCGCCAAGAAAAACTACGAAATTCTTCAAAGTCACTCCAAAACAAGACCATTTACCACGCTGAATAGATACCAATAATGATTAAATTATAG
>JALWJV010000343.1:7670-10596 GCA_026996955.1 Deltaproteobacteria bacterium | reverse complement strand
AGACAGGACCCTGCTTGAAATTACCTATGCCTGCGGACTAAGGGCATCAGAGGCCGTGACCCTCACACTTGATTCCATTGATATGGAACTGGGATACCTGAGAATCAGAGGAAAGGGTAACAGGGAGCGGGTAGTGCCTGCAGGCGCTGTGGCAATGGAGTGGATTCAGACATATCTTCAAAAGGGACACGGCAAGTTATGCGGGAAGAAGCTCAGCAATTACCTGTTTCCGGCAAGGGGTGGCAGGCACATGAGCAGGCAGCGTTTCTGGCAGATATTAAGGCAATATGCGGTTGCAGCAGGCATTGAGAAGGGAGTTTATCCACACGCGCTCAGACACTCCTTTGCAACCCATCTTCTTGAAGGCGGTGCAGACCTGCGGACTGTACAGGTTCTGCTTGGCCACAGCAACATCACAACCACACAGATTTATACACACCTGGATATAGGCCGCCTCCGTGCAGTACACCAACAGTTCCATCCAAGGGCATGATGATAACACTTAACGACCATAACCATTCAGAACCCGCAGGTGCCAAAAACGATTTGCCCACCTGGGCATCAAGGCTAAGGGGGTCATTTCTGCCTGTAATCAGGGAGCGTGGAGAACGCTATGCCAGGGAACGCAGGGTGCATATAAACAGTGCCACAGAAGATAAGATTGCAGCTACTGTTGAGGGCACCATTTCATATAATGTTGAGCTCTTTGTGACAGATAAAGAGGCATCCCGTGACAGGATAAGCACATATTGCGACTGTCCATTTTTCAGGCAAGGCTTTCCATGCAAGCATATCTGGGCAGCAATTCTTGAGGCTGACCGAATTCTGAGCATTAAACGTGCAGAGGCAGGGGAGGGCAGTGCAGCCAGGGATACATTGGCAGATCAGGGCGGGCCTGACAGGAACTGGCGAAATCTCCTGGTTCCTGAACTTTTAGGTAAAGACAAGGAGAATGAGAAGGATTCAGGCTCAGGCAACTTTATTCCTGTGTACAAACTCATGGTGGAGGAGCACGGTGTTATCCTCTCCGTTGTTGAAAAATATGTGAAAAAAGACGGGACCCTTGGCAGAAAGCGAAAGATCTCTTACGCATCTACCGTGCGGGCATCCTTACCCCGTTCTGACCGCATCCTTCTTGCCCTTGCAGGAGATATTGGCAGAGGCAATGCCCGGTACAGCTATTATGGCTCAAATGGCATCAACTATGAAGAGATTCAGCTAAACCAGAAGGAAGATCTGGAGCTCCTCCTTCCCCTCCTTGCTGATTCAGGCCGCTGTATTGTTACACACTGGAGAAAGGGCGTTGTTGCTGACCCACTTACCAGAGGAGTGCCCTTTAAGGCAACATTCAGACTGAAGGCATCAGAGGATGAGATTGAAAAAGATAACCAGCCGGAAAAATCCACCAAATCTGCTGAGACCAATAAGAAAAAATCAGAAGTTTTAAAAATCCACCCTGTGTTCTGCATTGATGGCATTGAGCCCTTGAGCCAGGAGCATGAAGAAAATGGTGAGAAATGCATAGACATAACAGGTGAAAACATGGACTGCATTTTCAACACTGAACCCGTTATGTTTATTGCAGATGGAAGACTTTATCAGGCAGAAGGGGTCCCTTTCAGCCTTATTAACCAGCTTTATCCTCTCAAATTCCTTGAGGTCCCGGCAAGTGAGGTGCGGGAGTTTGTACAGCAGTCTGATACCTTGAGTCATGCCCCTGAAATTGAACTTCCGGACAACCTTTCCCCTGAACTCCTTGATTATGTTGAGCCAAAGCCTGTGCTGATAGTTGAATTTCAGGATGAACAGGTACTTGCAACCCTGGTGGTTGATTATGAAGGCCTTGAGATTGACTGGCTTGACAGGAGAACAAGCATCCTTGATCCTGACCGGTGGGTACGAATCCCACGGGATGTGCAGAAGGAACAATCCTTTGTGAAACTTTTGGAAAGACACGGTTTCAGACAGGAAAATAACAGGTTCGTCCGAGATGTTAAGCAGATCTCAACTGCATTGAACGCCCTTGGTGATAAGGGGTTTCGCCTTGAGGCAATTAACCGGAAAAAACTTCATACAGGCGCTGGAACCGGTTTTAAAATCAGGAGCGGGGTAGATTGGTTCGACCTTGAAGGGCATATCTCTTTTGGAGATGACATTATTCCCCTTCCCAGGGCAATAAGGGATTTCATGAAGGGAAACCGCACTGTCACCCTTAAAGACGGCAGCGTTGGCATTCTGCCCGGGGATTGGATGGAGGATAACGCCCCATTGCTTGAGATGGCTTTGCAGCACGGAAGCAGGGGCAAAAAGGGGGCAGGGAAAACAGGGCTCAGGTTTCCATCAAGCCGGGCACTTCTGGTTGACGCACTGCTTGCCGAGGCTCAGGACGTATCCATAGACAGGGATTTTGAAAAACTTCGCCACGCGCTTAAAAACTTCAGCGGCATAGAAACCCCGCCTGTTCCGGTACAGTTTAAGGGTACTCTTCGAAGTTATCAGAGGGAAGCGCTGGGATGGTTCAATTTCCTTAAAAAATTCAGGTTCGGAGGCATCCTTGCCGATGACATGGGCCTTGGAAAGACAGTGCAGGTGCTTGCCTGGCTCTCCCGTCTTGTACCCACCTCTGAGAAACATAAAGATACAAAAGAAAATATCCACCAGGAATCCCCTGATGTCAGGCCGTCTCTGATTGTGGTTCCCACCTCCCTTGTATTTAACTGGAAGGCAGAGGCAGGCCGCTTTGTGCCTGATATGAAGGTCATGGTTTATGGCGGAACAGAGCGTGACACACTGCTTGAAAAGCTTCATGAATATCATCTGGTTATTACAACCTATGGCCTCCTGCGCAGGGACATAGAAAAACTTTCAAAGATTGAATTCCAGTATGTAATTCTTGATGAGCGTCAGGCCCTAACGAATCCAATGT
>JALWJV010000343.1:0-7660 GCA_026996955.1 Deltaproteobacteria bacterium | reverse complement strand
CAGCAAGGCTGCTTAAGGCCTCACACAGGCTGTGCCTTACAGGAACCCCGCTTGAAAACAACGTGGGAGAGCTGTGGTCCCAGATGGAGTTTCTTAACCCGGGTATCCTTGGTAACAGAGCGGTTTTTGAAAGAAATTTTTTAAAACCCATTGAGCGTAATGATGAAAAGGCTCTTGAGACCCTTAAAACCATAGTAAAGCCGTTTATCCTGAGGCGCACCAAGGAGCTGGTTGCCTCTGAGCTTCCTGAGAAGATGGAGCAGACAGTGTTTTGTGCCATGCCTCCTGAACAGATTGAGATATACGCAAGGCTGCGGGATCACTACCGCTCTGCCATACTCACCTCTGTCCAGAAAAAGGGAATGGGCAAATCAAAGATCAAGGTGCTTGAGGCGCTCCTGAGGCTCAGGCAGGCAGCAAACCACCCAGCACTGGTAGGGCATCCCGATGCACCTTCGGGGAAATTTTCCGAGCTTATGATGCTTGTGGAAGAGGCAGTAGCAGGCGGACACAAGGCCCTGATCTTCTCTCAATTTACAAGGATGCTTCGCCTTATAACCGAATATCTTGACACCACGGGCATAACCTATGAATACCTTGATGGCAGCGTGCCACAGAAAAAACGTGAGCAGAGGGTTGCTAATTTTCAGCAGAATGATGATGTCAAACTGTTTTTGATAAGCCTGAAGGCAGGTGGCGTAGGGCTTAATCTTACCGCAGCAGATTATGTGTTTATTGTTGATCCCTGGTGGAATCCCGCGGTTGAGCTTCAGGCAGTTGACCGCACCCACAGGATCGGCCAGGACAAACGTGTCTTTACATACCGATTTATTACGGTTGACACCGTAGAGGAAAAGGTCCTGGCACTGCAGAAGCAGAAGCAGGAACTGGTAACCTCAATTCTGAGTGGAAGTGGAGACATGCTGAAAAACCTGTCATCTGAAGACCTTGAGGTGCTCTTTTCATAAGCCAGGTGATGCAAATGGAATCAGAAACCTCTCTTCCACCCATACCGGTAGCCCTTTCCCGCTGCAATTCTTATAAAGCCCTTTTTACAGACCAGGTTATTAAAACCCTCTTCGAAGCAGCAGGACCAGGTTCCCTTAAAAATGTTCACGTACTGGTCAAACCAAATCTTGTTACCCCAAGGGACCCACTTGCTGCATCAGAACCGGACTTCATTGGTGCCGTGTGCTCATTCCTTGTTGAAATGGGGGCAAAGGTAAGGGTAGGGGATTCTCCGGCATTTGGCTCAGCCAGGCGGGTTGCAATGAAAAGTGGCCTCCTTGACGCTCTGAAAGGCCTTGATGTGGAGTTTTCAGAGCTTGACAAACCAAAAAAGATAAAGCTTCCATCAGGAATTTCAGTTGGAATATCGCAAAAGGCACTGGACGCTGACCTTATAATAAACTGCCCGCGGTTTAAGGCTCATGCGCAGACAGGTATTACCTCTGCTGTAAAAAATTTCTTCGGCTGCGTTACAGGGTTCAGAAAGGCATTTGCACACTGCAAGTATGGAGATGTAGGAACTCTCTTTGAAACCATTTTAACAGAGATCCCTGCGGTACTGCCCCCATCGTTCAGTATTGTTGATGCCATTACTGCAATGGACACAAAAGGCCCCTCTGGAGGCCGCCCCTGCAACCTTGGCATTATCGCTGCCTCTGCCTCACCATTTGCTGTGGACACAGTATTTTACAACATGTTAAACATACCAGCAGACCTTCTCCCAGTGCACCGGGAAGCCCTGAGACGAGAGCTTAGAGGGACAAACCTTGACGACATCAGTTTTCCTCTGGAAAGGCCGCAAGATTTTAACCTTGAAAAATTCAGACTGCCTGAAAGGCTTCAGCCATTTACATTCCACCCTGTACGCCTTGTAAAAGGGCGCTTAAAGAGCCTTTATATGAGATTTTTCTAATACCTTTTCAGATTATGAAATTTTGTTTTTCTCCACCCTGTTTTTTTGTATTTATATAGTTGACAAGCAAAGCTCCACATGATATCAATGGCTGCCTGTTAACGCAGGGCATACACAGGGGCCGTTAACTCAGTTGGTAGAGTATCTGCCTTTTAAGCAGAGAGTCACTGGTTCGAGCCCAGTACGGCCCACCAAATTTTATACATTACAAATTCAACGTCCCCGTCGTCTAGTCAGGTCCAGGACACCGGCCTTTCACGCCGGCAACACCGGTTCAAATCCGGTCGGGGACGCCAAAATATTTTATAGGAAATCAAGTAGCTATACTTGGTTTCCTTTTTTTGTTTTATGGATATGAAATCAGAGTGACGGCTTTTTTCTGGAAATCAATTGCGCCGTCTTCTGCCGCAGTCTCACGATGTGGCTAACAAAGCGGGCTTGTGCTGGACGCCGTGAGTATATCTGATCTGGTTTTTGCAATCCTACGGAAGCCAGGGCATCATTTCTGGAAGGCCCTGAAAGAACATGCCAGCCACCTTGTCAGGATAAATAATCAGGTTCAGGGCTGCTCCCCATTCAGTGAAATCAGCTCCCCTTTCTACTCCGCCCCTGGCCTCGATTGCCATATAGCTGTTAAGCCTCCATGCGCCTCTTCCATGAACGCCATAACCAATGAGGTTCAAGGAGCGCCCGTCATATTGACAGCCCCGCGAATTTCCATGCCTGTTGGGATACTGCCATCCGTCGTCTTCAATATAATTTACCACACTGGCAGACATATCAAGAGAAGCTATCCAGCACTTTCCCTCTACAGTCCTTATATTTATGACAGGACCTGCTCCTATAAATGACCGGGGGCTGAAATATCCGCCATTTCCACAGGTATAGTAGTTCAGATTCCTCTCATACCTGAACCATGTAGCGTACATGCCTGCCCAGATGGGTTGTAAAAGATGACGATAACCGTAAGGAACGGCAAAAGAGCTCCCTGCTGAAAAATTCGCCAGATATTTATGATTGCGTCTTACCTTTGTTCCTGTAAGCTCTTCAAAGTCAAGCAGGGCATTGAGGTTGACTCTTCCGGCATTTCCCGACCATTCAATATAGGCACCTGTACGGCTGACTCCACCAAATTCTTTACATGCTCCGGGCTGATTCCATTTGCAATGTTCACTGTCACACTTACAATCAGATTCACTGCAGACAATACCATTATTGTGCCCGGCCTTGCTCCCTGATATTGAAAGCAGGGAATCATCTACTGTTGAACGGTAGGCTGTTAGTGTAAACCTGCCCTTGTCAGTATTAACAGATCCTCCTGCATGCCAGAGAGACCTGGGCCCAATCAGTGAGCCGCTTCCTGTAAAACCAGCTCCTGCAAAAAGGTTCAGGGTGTCTGACTCCTGGAACAGAAAAGAAAAATAGGCATCCTTAAAGTCATCACTGTGCCGATGATTGGACACATGCCGCAAACCTCCATCTGCCATGAACACTATCCGGTTTGATAGGCGTTTTCGTGCATAAAGTGCAGGAAGATACCAGTCATCAAGCCTGCCCTGGCCAAAATCGCCTGAACGATTACGATACCTTATTCCTGCTGCCAGATAATTTTCACATCCTGCAAACCTGCATACATTGTCATATTCAATACCAGCAGCATATAGAAACTCTGAAAGCTGCCCAGACCTGCAGCTATCTTGGTAATATCTATCAAAAATTTCCTTAAGCTCCTGCTCTCTGCCCTGCATCTTCAAACAGCGCGCCTCTGCGGTAATCCACTCTTTTCTGGTATCCTGTGCAAGAAGGTTTCTAAAAATCCTTTCAGCATCATCCCACCTCTCTGCCTTGTAATACGACCATGCAAGCATCTCCTGTATGTCTGTGTCATGCGGGGAGATTTCAAGAAAAGTTTCAAACCAGTGGACAGCATCCCCCCACTTTTTTGAATTATACTCCTTCATACCTGCACATCTTGAAGCCTCAAGCATTGGTTTTTTCAAACTGACAGATAGAGATCTCTGGCTGGCAGAAAGAAACTGTGCACATTCAGCACATTTATCCTGCCTGATAAGGCTCCAACACAGTCCAGCAAGCATGTCCTCATTATGACTGTCAAGACTTAGCCCGGCCTTAAACCACTTCTCAGCCTCGCTCCACTTATCAAGATGAAAGGCAGACCAGGCAGCCACTGTAATCAGATCTGATCTTTTCTCATTCTGTTGTTCAAGTGCCCTAATGGACAAATCAAGGGCTGAAGAATAATCCTTGTTTTCAAAAGCCTTAAATGCTAGCAAGGCATCAGGATCTGCAATAACTGTCTTGGGGCGCCGGGAAGGCTGTTTATTAAACCAGGCGGGGTGAAGTCTTTTGACACGCCTTGAGACCTGTTTGAAGGCGTGGCTGTCAACTGTTTTCAGACGATTAATGCATGCCATTACATCTGAACGTGGCAATCTGTTTTCAAGCATTTCATTACACAACAGCCCTGACGCGGCTTTTTTTTCTGAAAGAAACTGGAGGAGAGAGCGATAAATCTGGCCTTTTTTTCTATCTTTTCTGGTTTCAGGAGAGTTGTAATATTTTTCCAAGAGCATTATTCCCCCTTTGACGTCTCCGGCTTTGATGCAAAGGGGAATCTCTATGTCAGGCCGCCTGTACTTTTTCTTGTAAGCACTGTCCCGATTGCTGTTCAGGAGCCTCCATGCCTGTTTTGCATCTCCTCCGTTCATCTTTGAAAGGAAAAGTCCTTCACGCGCCTTGTCCATTTCAGAAATATCGCCAGTTTCAGAAATGGATAATGCACGTTTGAAATATGTTGCTGCCCTCTTGTTTTTATTCAGATTAAGCGCTGTGTAGCCAAGACCGAGCAGTGCGGAAAATTTTGTCTTTCTGTCACCGCCTTTTTCAAGAGCACTTTGAAAAAACGTTTCTGCTTCAGCAAATTTTTTGTTGTTGTAAAAACGCCAGGCGATGGCATTAAGATCTTTTGCGGAATGAAAAACGGATGAGGAGGAAGGAGGTGAGTCAATAGACAGGCTTTTGCTGGCAAATACGTCCCTGTTCCCTGCAAGGGCGATGCAAATAAAGACCAGCCAGAATATAACAGGACTAATAAGCCTGTTTAAGTGCCAGCAGGAACAGGCTGCACGAGTAATAGTTTGATTTTTCCTCATTAATCTTTACCAAAGCCCTCTGTTTAAGCTGTTTGGCAAGCTGATGGTTGCCTGTAAGCTCCATTAACCTTGAATAAACCATGAAAAAGCCAGCCGGTGCATCATCAGGTGAGATAAAATCGTCCTGCAGCCTGACCTCTGCCGGTATCCACCTGTCAGGTTGGGAGATTTCAAACAGTTTTTTCAGCCCCTCAACATTAACCTCCCCGTTTAAATGTTGGCTTTTTTCCGATTCAAGCCATTCTACTGTGTAGAGCAATACCCTTATGGCATCATATCCATATTTTGAAGAGCGTGAAGGCTTAAGCCCTGACGCACTCACCCTGACCCAGTTTGCAGGAAGTGCAAATCGGCCAAACAGACTCTTTTTCTGCATCCATAAGCCATCTTTCAATGCAGTTTTCCAAAATTCGGGGTCATCTCCTGCATTAATAAAATCTCTGAACGCGAGGGGAATAAAGTATGAAGGGTTATATTCAAAATTGTTTTCTGACTTAATAAATCCGGAATAACCGGGAAGAAGGACGTTTCTGTTCTGATATTTTATAAAGAGGAAATTTCGAATATCCCTGATAAGTGCCAGGGCATTATCCGTGTACTCTGGAATATTCCACTTTCTGCCAGCCTGAAGCAGCGCCCAGGCAGTAAGCACATCGGCATCAGATGCATTGTTATAATCCTTCACCTGCCATGCTCCCACAGGGCGCTTGCCCCATGCCCAGCATATCAGCCTGTCACCCTTCCTGACCTGCAGATTATCTCTTATCCAGTGGGCTATCTTTCCAAACAGCTCTTTTTCATTGAATTTAAGCGCCAGCAAGAGCCCATAAGCCTGTGCCTCGGAATGGGAAAAATCCTTCTGATATGTATCAATTACCCTGCCATCACCCTGTATGAAATTATTTTTATAGGCCTCCCACACAGAAGCTGCCTTGAAAGAATCAGCCCCAAGACAGGGCTTGGCAGAGACAAGCACCAGTACAGAAAACATTAAAGCGAAACTGGCCGTAATTTTTTTGGGAACAATACTGGAATATTGTAAAAACTGTTTTGCCATTATCAATCTGCCTGATTTAATCATCAAGAGATTCCATACGCATCCTGTTTCTTCTCCTCACAAGATAAAGCACGCCCATGGCAGTTATCAGAACAATTATGACAAGAATAGGATAGTAGTACTCTGGCCTTGAGGTAAGCCAGTTTCCAACACTTCCCTGTATGCCAAGCCTTCCAATCTTGTAGTTTCTGTTGATACTAAAAGACTGAATTTGCCTGGTGATGGTATCAACAAGGGCTGTATCTCCGTAGATTTTTGAAGCTCCAGATTGGGCGACAATCTTCATTCCCCTGTTAATAATGTCAGCCCTTTGCGCAGCGAACGCAACGGCTGTTTTGCCTGTACCAATGGGAAATTCCAGCTCTGTTATCATCATTCTGGAATCTCTGATGCTGTTACTGATAAAAATTGCGGTTTCCTCTTTGCCAGGCAAGAAATATTTTAAACGGTGAGCCTCAGGGAATATTGGAAGTGACTTTCGGAAATCATCAGGAAGACTGTCCAGAGTGCCTATGAATATGGTATCACCAGGCACATTGTCATCAGGTCTGTCTGTAAACTCAAGATAGTTAAAAGGCGTGGCAAGCTGTTTTGCAAACATGGCGGCAAAATTAACCGCTGCCTTGAATATATCCATGTTATCCAATTCGGGAATTACCAGTGTGATGCCTTTTTGTTTCTCCAGGGTCAAGGAGTAAGGAAACATATCATCTAAAAAAACGGAAAGATTTGGCAGCGTGTAATGCTCAAACCCAGAAGGAATGGAGATGACCGAGGTGTTAAGGATAGTGGTAACCATGCTTTCCTGCCCTACAGGGGCACATTTTTGAGACCTGAAAGGTTTCATAACTGCCTTGAAGGACAAACTGTTGTGGCCGCCACGGAAAAAACTCATGGGAATATTTACAAGATAGTTGGTGAAGGTCCTGCCATCAGGATTATTAAGGGGGATGGAACCTGCAAGGGTATCGTTTACATTTATATGAAGCGATGAATCTTCCCTTAACCCTGCTGAGTAAACAATATCCAGATAAAGCTTTGCATAACGGTTCTCCTGCCTGAACAGCTCCGGAGGGATATAGACACTTATACTCTTTTCATCCACTCCCATGCCTTCAAAAGACATGTTACTGTATAAGCCAAGCTCCTCAAGTGTGTAATCCCGCTCTGGCACCATGCAGTTACGTCTGTATGGAGGTGGCTGAGTTGCCACGCCAGGTTTCAGAAGCAGACGGTTATTCTCAGGCCAGTCCTGTTCAACCATTGCCACAAGCCGGGAAGCTTCAAGTACCTGTGACTCATCTCTACCAGTTACGATCAGGCAGTTGGTGAAATTATCATCTGGAAAGGGGATGGCAACTGTTGCCACCATGGGGCCGGTTACACTCTCCGGAAAATTTATTACAGTTACATTATCAGACGATTCTCTAAATGCAGCAGTCACCCTCTCAAAGGTGGTTCTAATAAAAGTCTCAGGCCCCATAATTATATTTGGAATACCCTTTACAG
>JALWJV010000342.1:10287-10603 GCA_026996955.1 Deltaproteobacteria bacterium | reverse complement strand
TTACCTGCCTGAGGTTGAATCAGAAGGAGGAGCTGCTCCTGCACCTGAGCCAAAGGCAGAGGAAAAACCCGCTCCTGAGGCCAAACCTGCTGAAGAGAAGCCTAGCGAGGCAAAGGCACCTGAGGCAGCTAGGCCAGAACCAAAACCAGAAGAAAAGCCTGCAGAAGAGAAGGCTGAACAGCCTGCGCCAAAACCGGCACCTGCTGCACCGGCAGCTCCAGCCGGAGAGGGTGTAGCTTCCATTGAGACAGCCCCGCTTTCAAAGGAGGAGGCACCACTTTCTGACAGGGCCGGTTCAATTCCTGAAGATGTCTAT
>JALWJV010000342.1:0-10277 GCA_026996955.1 Deltaproteobacteria bacterium | reverse complement strand
TGTCTATATGGAGCCCAGTGCCGGTTCCATTGCAGAGTGTGTAATTGGTGACGGTGACAAGGCAATAACTGTTGGCGGAGAAAAGACACTTCCGTTCCACGTGTTTGAGGGTGACATGGGTAATGCCCCCAGGATCGCCTTTGAGGTCCTTGACTCAGCCCCTGAAGAGTGGCCGGAGCCCCTGGTAAAACACTACTCAGATGTATTTAACGATCCTGCAGCCTGGGCACAGAAGTGTGTCAAGGAGTTTAATGCAAAGGCAATCTGCCTGTCTCTTGTAAGCACTGACCCCAATGGCGCAAACGTATCATCTGCTGATGCAGCCAAGGTCGCCCAGAAGGTTGTGGAGGCCGTGGATGTGCCCATTATCCTCTGGGGCTGTGGAAACGCTGACAAGGATACTGAAACACTTCGTGAGGTAACAGGCCTGGTAGGCACAAGAAAGGTTGCTCTGGGGCCGCTCACAGATGCCAACTACCGTACACTTGGTGCAACTGCCATGGCATTCCAGTACCCGGTAGTAGCCTCTACTCCCATTGACGTTAACCTTGCAAAACAGCTCAATATTCTCCTTGAAAACCTTGGTGTATCCCTTGATCACATCCTCATGGACCCGTCCATCGGTGCTGTTGGATACGGTCTTGAGTACACCTACTCGGTCATGGAGCGTATCAGGCTTGCAGCCCTTACCCAGAACGATGACAAGCTCTCTGTTCCCTTTATCGTAAACCTGGGCCGCGAAGTATGGAAGGCAAAGGAGACCAAGCAGCCTTCAGACGGCATGATCGGTGACCAGGAGCGCAGGGGAGTCCTCATGGAGGCAGTTACTGCCAGTTCCCTCCTGTTTGCAGGCGGTGAGCTTATGATAATGAGGCATCCCAAGGCAGTATCCATGACAGAGGCGCTGATTGAAGGGCTTATGTAAGCCAGGGTGCCGGTTAACCAGTGATGAAAACATCCCGGCCAGCCGGGTGAAGAATATTACAAAAAATTCAAGAGAGGAAAGAAATGTCTAAGATAATCTGTTCAGCCGCGATCCGAGGCGCCCACAAGATAGTGGACATGGCCGAGGAGAAATATGAAGAGGCGCTGAAGAAGTACGGGCCGGAGCATGACGTTGCGTTTCCAAACACAGCGTACTATCTGCCCATTATCTACAGCATGCTTGGCGCTGAGGTAAAACAGCTTGGTGACATGAAGGATATCTTCCAGGAGTGCCGCAAGCTTCTACCTGCGCCTGTAAGTGACAATGTATGGCTTCCCTACCTTGCTCCAGCGCTTGATGCAGGTATGGCCACCTTCTTCGCAGAGGAGATGTTCGAGGCAATCCGTTACATTGAGGACCCTGACTTCTATACAAAGACAGAGGATCCCCCAAGTGACGACCGTTACTGGCTGGGTGCAGCAGACGACCTCATCTTCCGTAAACGCGGTGTTGAGTTTGTTGATGGCACTGCCCCGGGTTTTGCTGCAATCCTTGGAACTCCTTCTGATCCGGACATGGCTGAAAAGATTGCCCTGGAGCTCCAGGAGAAGAACCTCTACATATTCATGCACGATCAGACCGACGGCATTTCAATGCCTGAGCAGCTTCTGAAGAAAAAAGTCCAGATCGGCTGGTCAACAAGGCTTGCTCCCTTTGGGCCAACCTATACATCTGCTGTATTTGCCATTGGTTTTGCATGCCGTGTTGCCCTTGCCTTTGGTGGTATCAAGCCAGGCGATTACAAGGGCAACCTCATTTACAACAAGGACCGTACATTTGCCTTTGTAATGGCTTTCGGCCCTGTTTCAGATGAGTGGTACGCTAATGCAGCAGGCGCGATAAACTGGGGCTTCCCCACCATCTCTGACTGGGATATCCCGGAGGTGCTCCCAACCGGTATCTGTACCTACGAGCATGTTGTATCAAACGTGCCTCACGATGAGATAGTCCAGAAGGCAATAGAGGTCAGGGGGCTCAAGGTATCTGTTACAAAGATCGATATTCCTGTTTCCTACGGGCCGGCTTTTGAGGGTGAGCGCATCAGGAAGGATGACCTGTTCCTTGAGTGCGGCGGTGGGCGTACGCTCGGCGTTGAGGTCCTTATCTCTGAAGACATGGACGCCATTGAAGACGGAAAGGTCATTGTTGAAGGTCCTGAGATGACCGACTGCAAGGAAGGTGACAAACTGCCACTTGCCATACTGGTTGAAGTTGCAGGCCGCCAGATGCAGTCTGACTTTGAGCCTATCCTTGAGCGCCAATTCCACCACCTGATCAACTACGCACAGGGTATCATGCACATTGGTCAGCGTAATATCATGTGGCTCAGGGTAGGAAAGGCTGCTATTGAAAAGGGATTCAAGTTTGAGCACATTGGCCGTATCCTCCACGGAAAGCTCCATCAGGATTTCGGAGCTATCCTGGACAAGGTTCAGGTACGCATCTTTACCGAGGAGGAGAAGGTAAAGGAGGTGCTTGAGCTTTCAAAGAAGGTCTATGCTGCCCGTGATGAGCGTCTGGGCTCCATGACTGACGAAACAGAAGATGTCTTTTACTCATGCACACTCTGCCAGTCCTTTGCACCAAGCCATGTATGCGTAATAACCCCTGAGCGTGTTGGTATGTGCGGTGCATATAACTGGCTTGACGGAAAGGCCTCATACGAAATTAACCCCACTGGCCCCAACCAGCCCATTGAGAAGGGCGAGGTCATTGACGAGAACCTTGGCCAGTGGAAGGGCATCAACGATTTTGTAAACCAGGCATCCCGCGGAAAGGTTACCCAGGTAAGCGCTTACAGCCTCATGGTTGACCCGATGACTGCCTGCGGTTGCTTTGAGTGTATTGCTACAACACTTCCCATGTGTAACGGCATGATGATAGTAAACCGTGACTACATGGGCATGACCCCAAGCGGAATGAAGTTTACAACCCTTGCCGGTATGGTTGGTGGAGGTCAGGTCAACCCCGGTTTCCTTGGAGTATCCAAACACTACATCTGCAGCCGCAAGTTCATGAAGGGTGACGGCGGATTAAAGAGGGTTGTCTGGATGCCAAAGATGCTCAAGGAAGAGCTGCGTGAACGCCTTGAGGCAAGGGGTGAAGAGGAGGGTGTACCAAACCTCCTGGATCTCATTGCCGATGAGGAAGTTGGTGTAACCGAGGACGAAGTTCTGAAATACCTGCAGGAGAAGGGACATCCTGCACTTGATATGGACCCCATGGTCTAACAGGAGAGTGGAGATATGGCACTTACAGGAATAGAAATCCTGAAAATGCTCCCCAAAAAGAACTGCGGGGAGTGCGATGTGCCTACCTGCCTGGCCTTTGCCATGAAGGTGGCTGCAGGCCAGGAGGATATAGGCGCCTGCCCTTACGTTTCTGATGAGGTAAAGGAGAAGGTCGGTGAGGCATCTGCCCCGCCCATCCGCACCATTACCCTTGGAAGCGGTGATAATAAATTTGAAATGGGTGGTGAGACATGCCTCTACAGGCATGAGAAGAGGTTTGAGCACCCAACAGGTATTGCAGTTCTTGTGACCACCGATATGAGCGATGAGGATGTTGACGGCCGCATGGACCGGTTCAACAGTCTTCGCTACGACCGTGTGGGGCTTGAACTGAAGGCAGACCTTATTGCCATAAAGGATAACGGAGACCAGTCAGCGTTTACAGCCCTTATTGAAAAGGCAAGGGAAAAATGCCCTGATGCAGCCCTTATCCTCATGAGTGAGAGTGCTGATTCACTCAAGGCAGGAGCAGAGGCCTGCGGGGACCACAAGCCGCTTCTGTACGCTGCAGATTCCGGCAACTACTCAGACATGGCTGCGGTTGCCAAGGATACCGGGTGCCCACTTACTGTAAAGGGCAGCAATATCGGGGAGGCCGCTGACACTGCTGACAAGCTTATTTCTGAAGGGCTGAAGGATCTGGTTATTGATACCGGTGCCCGTACTGCAAAGGCGGTTCTTGAGGATAACATTGTCTGCAGGCGCGCCTCTGTAAAGCACAAGTATAAACCCCTGGGGTTCCCCACAATCACATTTCCGTGCGAGATGACAGACGATCCTCTCATGGAGTCCCTGGTGGCCTCAATGCTGATCTGCAAGTATGCAGGAATCGTCGTGCTCTCCGATCTTCAGGGAGATACACTCTTTCCCCTGCTTCTTGAACGGCTCAATATCTTTACAGATCCTCAGAGGCCCATGGTTGTCCAGGAGGACATTTATCCCATTAACGGGCCTGATGAGAACTCACCGGTTCTTGTTACCTGTAACTTCTCTCTTACCTACTTCATCGTCTCCGGTGAGATTGAAGGCAGTAAGATTCCCTCATGGCTCCTCATCAAGGATACAGAGGGCCTGTCAGTGCTTACCGCCTGGGCAGCCGGAAAGTTCAGCGCTGATCTTATTGCAATGTTCGTCAAGAAGAGCGGCATAGAGGACAAGGTCAAACACCGCTGTCTCATAATTCCAGGCTACCTGGCCTCCATCAAGGGTGAGCTTGAGGAAGAACTTCCGGACTGGACCATCCAGATTGGTCCCAGGGAGGCAAGCCACCTTCCGCCGTTCCTGAAGAGCTGGAAGCCTGAGTAGTTTGTGCCTGGATTGAGCGATTGTGGGATGAAATCAATTCTTCAAACTTTGAAATGCTCAATTCAGGTTGTGAATGGGTTTAATTAAATTCTAAGGACATAGATATGTACGTTCAGTGTATAGCAGAAAGTATCAATATAATGGGAACCCGCACTGGCAATGCCATGCGGCAGAGAGATCCAGGTCCCATTGTGGAAATGGCCCATGAGGAAGTGGCAGATGGAGGGGATTTCCTGGACCTGAATATCGGGCCTGCCCGCAAGGATGGAACTGACCTCATGCCCTGGATTGTCAAGGTAACCGAGGCTGTTACAGACTGCCCTCTCTCAATGGATACCACCAATGCAGATGCCCTTATTGCAGGCATGCAGGCTGCCAAAAATCCTGAAAGGCATTTGATGAACTCCATCTCCCTGCAGCCGGAACGCATGAAAAAACTCATTCCGGTTGCTGCAGAGGCAGGCTGTTATGTGGTTGCACTGCTCTGGGGTGTTGATGGCATGCCCAGGGATTCCAACGAGCGTGCCGCAATGACTGTTGAGCTGTGCATGGCAATGAATGAGGCAGGGATTCCAAATGAGAAGATATTGGTTGACCCCATTGCCACACCCATTACCCTTGGCTCAGACCAGGTGATGAGCGGGCTTGAGTTCATGGCAATGCTCCCTGAGATAGTTCCAGGAGCAAAATCCACAGTGGGCCTTTCAAACGTATCAAACGGCGTATCAACTGAAAAACGTCACTATCTTAACCGTGCATACCTTGCCATGCTCATGAAGTATGGTATATGGTCAGCTATCGTTGATACCTATGACCACGAGCTCATCGAGCTTGCCCATGGCGAGCGGCCTGAGCTTGTAAAGATTGTCCATGATATTATGGATGACAACGATCCGGACCCTGATTCCCTGAGCCCCAAGGAGCTTGAATATTACAAGACCACCAGGGTGCTTATGGGCAAGACAGTATTTTCAGAGTCCTGGCTTGAGCTTTAGGCCCGGGTACCTGCGTATGTGTGCGGGTATTGTTGCTGATTGTTCAAACAAGGCGGGCTTTGCCCGCCTTTTTTTATGACAATGTTATTGTTTGATGTGAAATTGTATTCAAGGTTTGGATAAAAATAATAATATTGTAATGCTCAATTCAGATTAATTTTTGGAAGGGTAATAAAGGCAGTTATGGCAGATTCATTTACACTTAATATTGACGGCACGGAGGTAAGGGCCCTGCCCGGTGACACCATTCTTACCGCTGCCCGAAAAGGCGGGATAGAGATACCCACCATGTGCCATCTTGAGGAAAGTGAGGATTCCAGCCGGCCATGCCTAATCTGCATGGTTGAGGTGGAGGGAACAGGAAGGGTAAGGGCGTGTGCCACAGAGGCTGCTCCTGGAATGAATGTTACAGTCAGGAGCAAGGAGCTTGACGCATTCAGAAAGGAGCGGCTCCAGACCCTTACTCTCAGTCACTACGGGGACTGCCGTGCCCCGTGCAACCTCACCTGTCCAGGCGGCATAAATGTCCAGGGATATGTCAATCTCATAGCAAGGGGTGAGTACGAGGCTGCCCTCAGGGTTATAAAGGAAAAGAATCCTCTGCCCATATCGGTTGGCAGGGTTTGCCCGCGGTTCTGCGAGACCAGATGCCGCAGGGTGCTTCTTGATGAGCCTATTGCAATTAATCATCTCAAGAGATTTGTTGCAGACTTTGCCACCAAGTCCAGGCACCTGAAGGAGGAGCTTGCTCCTGCAACCGGAAAGCGTGTGGCAATTGTTGGTGGGGGGCCAGCAGGTCTCTCCTGTGCTTATTTCCTGAGAAAAAACGGCCATGCGGTTACCATATTCGAGGCTGAAGACAAGCTTGGTGGATTGCTTCGTTACGGTATCCCTGGCTACAAGCTTCCAAACAGGGATGTTGAGCGTGAAGTACAGAATATTTTGAACCTGGGTGTTCAGGTCAAGCTCAAGAAGCGCTGGGGTGCTGACTTTACACTTCAGACCCTGAAGGACGACGGTTTTGATGCCATCTTTATTGCCACTGGCCTTGCCCGGCAGAAACAGATGGATATTAACGGTGCGGAGCATGTTGTCTGCGGTCTTAAATACCTGAGGGAGATTAACTGTGGTACCCCGCCTGAGGTAGGAGACAAGGTGCTTGTTGTAGGTGGCGGTGACATAGCCATTGACGCTGCAAGGAGTGCCAAACGGCAGGGTGCAAGAGAGGTAACTGTTATCTATCCCCGTTCAAGGGTTGAGCTTCCTGCCCATCAGCGTGAGATTGAAGAGGCTGAAAAAGAGGGAGTACAGTTCTTCCTCATGGCAATGCCGCTTTCCATCGACAAAGAAGACGGCAGCCTCAAGGTTGAGATGGCACGTACCATTCTTGATGAGCCAAACGAGAAGGGTGTAAGGCATCCAATTCCCATGCCGGGTTCAAAGCTGGTCTGGCAGGGCGATACAGTAATATCAGCCCTGGGCCAGGTGGGAGATGACAGCTTCCAGGCATTTGGGGAACTGGAGGCATCCATTGCCCTGACTCCAAGAAAGACAATCAAGGCTCACCCCAGTACTATGAAGACAAATGTTGAGGGTATTTATGCCGGGGGTGATGTTGCAAGTGGTTCCCGTACTGTAATTCAGGCAGTATCTGCAGGAAGGCGCGCTGCAGAGGCAATGCACGAGGCATTCCAGAAGGAAAAGGCCGGTGTTGCAGAGCCTCGGCTTAACTTTACCAAGGGCAAACGGTTTGAAGACGTGGATATGCATAACTTTGAGGGATATGCAATGCGTCTTAACGAGGTCATGCCTTCAAGGCCCGCGGAACGGCGCATCCACGACTTTGACGAGGTGCAGTTGGGTTTCTCAGAGGAGATGGCGGTTCGCGAGGCAAAGCGTTGTCTCCAGTGCGGATGTCTTGGAGTCTCAAAATGTACTTACCGCGAGCTGTGTGTTGAATACAAGGTCAAGGTTAACCAGGCGCCTAACCGTCTCAAATACAGGATAGATGACTCACATCCATTTATCTCAATTGATGCCAACAAGTGCGTTGGCTGTACAAGGTGTGAGAGGGCATGCCGTTACCAGGGCATTGATCTTAAAATTGAGGTTGATGCTGAAACCCAGGCGCTTTCCGAGGTTTCAATAAAGTTTAATGATAACTGCGTCTCATGCGGTGCATGTGTGGATGCCTGCCCCACAGGAACCCTTGTAAAGAAGGATCCTGTGGCGCCACTGCTGCCTGCACAGATAAAGCCGGTAAAGAGTGTATGCACCTACTGCGGTACAGGCTGCAGCGTGGATGTAGTTGCAAATTACGGTTCAATCATGGAGATCCGGGCTGACCGTTCTGCTGCTCCCAATTTTGGACAGCTCTGTGTCAAGGGACGGTTCGGTTATACATTCTACCGTAACCAGGAGAGGCTTCGTATGCCCCTTGTGCGTGAAACCATTGACGAGCCGTTCCGTGAGGTGGATTGGAACGAGGCGCTTACAATGGCAGCCCAGAAGCTTACACGCATTAAGGAGACAAGCGGTGCAGACAGCATAGGTATTCTTGCCTCGTCACGCTGTACCAACGAGGAGAACTATCTCCTTCAGAAACTTGCCCGTGCTGCCTGGGGCACGAACAATGTGGATAACTGTGCCCGGGTCTGACACGCTCCTTCAGTCAGCGGTCTGCTGGCTACACTTGGAAGCGGTGCAGCAACAACTCCTTTCTCCCAGATAGTTGGTACGGATGTACTTCTTATCTGCGGTTCCAATACCACCGAGGCCCATCCCATAGTTGGGTTAAAGGTACAGGAGGCTGCAAGCAAGGGTACTGAATTTATAGTTATTGATCCAAGGCGCACAGAAGTAGCTGCCATTGCGGATGAACATCCTGAGGGAATCTGGCTGCGGCTTAAGCCTGGCACCAATATCCCTCTTCTTAATTCCATCCTTCATACAATTTTTGATGAGGGGCTTGAAAACAAGGAATTCCTTGAGGCACGATGTGAAAATATCGATCATGTAAGGGAGCATGTGAAGGATTATGCGCCTGAGCAGATGGAGGAGATTACAGGCGTAAGTGCCGAGCTTGTGAGGAAGGCTGCGCGGAAATATGCCAAGGCAGAAAACGCCCTTATCCTCTATGGCCTGGGTGTTGCGGAACATAAGGGCGGCACAACCGGAGTGATGGCACTTGCCAACCTGGTTCTTGCCACAGGGCATGTGGGACGTCCGCATAACGGCATAAATCCGCTTCGCGGTCAGAACAATGTCCAGGGTGCCTGTGATATGGGAACGCTTCCATATACCTTCCCGGGTTATCAGGCAACTGATGATGAAAAGGTGCTTGAGAAGTTTGCCAGGGCGTGGGGTGTTCAGACACTTCCCACAACTGCCGGCCTGCTTGAGCCGCAGATGTATGAAAAGGCACTCAGCGGTGAATTCCGCGGGCTTTACTGTGTTGGATACGATCCTGCGCAGACACAGGCAAATGTAGGGCATGTTCATGAGGCGCTCCGTGCAATGGACTGCGTAATTGTCCAGGATATGTTTCTTACTGAGACAGCCAAATTTGCCCACATAGTATTTCCTGCTGCCTGTTTCTATGAAAAGGACGGAACATTTTCCAGCGGTGAGAGGCGGGTCCGCAGGGTGAAGAAGGCCGTTGACCCGCCGGGAGAGGCAAAGGCGGACTGGGAGATTATCTGCCTGCTTTCACAGGCAATGGGTTATCCAATGTTCTACACAGGGCCTGAGCAGGTAATGGCAGAGCTTGCAAAGCTAACTCCTCCCTATGCCGGTATTTCCTACGACAGGCTTGAAGGTGACGGCCAGGTATGGCCCTGCCCTGAGCCGGGACATCCCGGTACACCTCTGCTGCACACAGAGACATTCCCCATTGGAAAGGGCAGGCTCCAGGCAGTGTCCTACATGGTGCCAGAGGAGTATTCAGATAATGACTACCCGCTGGTACTCATAACAGGCCGCAGGCTTGAGCATTACAACAACGGCTCAATGACCAGGTTGTGTGATGGTTTTGATATCATAGCCGGTCATGAACTGGTTGAGATTAATCCTGAAGATGCCGGGCGGCTTGGCATTGAAGATGGAAGCCCGGTGAAGGTCAGCTCAAGGCGCGGTGAGGTCAAGGCAGTTGCCCGTGTGACAGAGCGCAGCCGTCCGGGGACAGTATTTATGACCTTCCATTTCCCGGACAGCCTGACTAATATACTCACCAGCCCGGGTATGGATCCAAAGACCCTGACACCTGAATACAAGGTAGCAGCGGTTAAGGTGGAAGCCCTGAGTGCCTGAGCACATGATGGTAGGAAAATAAAACATTCAGCGTTTTGATTCCTGTGCAGTATTGCACATGGGACTTTCACCACTGGCTCTCAGCCAGGTGAAGTGCGCTGGTAAACTTTCTGTTTAATAGCGGTCACAGGTAACTTGTGTTGTTGCCGGTGACCGTTTTTGTTATGGATGTTGACTGTTATCCGGCTTTACTGTATTAAATTGCATACCTGCTGGCGATAATATCCGAACCGCACTCTCACTGGGTGTTTCTGTCAGCTGTCCATGATAATGCAACCTCAGGCGGATACACTTTCCTTAAGCTGTAACATATCCGTTTTGATGATTTTTCTGGTGGCCCGGGTGGTGGAACTGGTAGACACAAGGGACTTAAAATCCCTCGGTGATTATCAC
>JALWJV010000341.1 GCA_026996955.1 Deltaproteobacteria bacterium | reverse complement strand
TGCATTGTTCACTATGCGCCCGGCACCTTTTTTGATCATGCCCGGAGCCACTGCCTTGATAAGTTCCACAGGGGCTTCCAGGTTCAGTTTCATGATGGACTGCTTTTTTTCGTCAGGATATTGGTCATAGGGCAGAGAGTACATGACTCCGGCATTGTTTACCAGGATGTCCACATGGGGTATCCCTGACATCAAATTCTTAATGCCGGAAATATCTGTAAGATCATATTCAACACAGCTTATTGCTTTATGTTCAGCAAGCGGAAAGTCAGAAAAGTTTCTGGCAATCACCGTAACCCTGCAGCCTGACTCAACCATCATTCGACTAAGTTCAAGCCCTATGCCCCTGTTTCCACCTGTTATAACAGCATGTTTTTTCATGTTTGCGAATCAACCCTTTACAAGCCTGAGCATCTCGCGTACTGCCTGATCAAGCCCCACCAGTGCAGCCCGGGCTATCACAGCATGGCCTATGCTGAATTCTGAAATCTCGCTTATTGCCGCAACCCGTGCCGTGTTCTGGTAGTTAAGGCCATGACCTGCGTGCACCCTGAGCCCGAGTTCAAATGCAAGGGATGCCATAGATGCAATTGCTTCAAATTCCCTGTCCTGGATTTCTGCGTTTTCTGCATCGGCATATCGTCCTGTATGAATCTCAATACATTCAGCTCCTGTACGGGCAGCAGCCTCTATCTGGTCTGTTTCAGGATCCACAAACAGGCTTACCGGTATGCCGTGGTCGTGAAGCCTGGACACAGCATCGGTAACCGATGCTTCAAGCCCTTTTACATCAAGCCCTCCCTCGGTGGTAAGCTCCTGGCGCTTTTCAGGAACCAGGGTTACGATATCGGGCTTAATTTCGCCGGCAATGCCAATCATCTCGTCTGTGGCAGCCATTTCAAGGGTCAGCCTGGTCTTGATGACTTCTCTTATAATCCTTACATCACGGTCCTGTATATGGCGGCGGTCTTCCCGGAGATGCACCACTATGCCATCAGCGCCAGCAAGCTCAACAATGCCTGCGGCTATCACAGGATCGGGTTCGTTACCTCCACGGGCCTGCCTTATGGTAGCGATGTGATCAACATTTATACAAAGATCTGCCATAATCTCCTCCTTTAAAAGATATGAAATCAGCTCGCGCTCTCTTTCTGCCATGCGCCTTGCGGCTTCTTCTCCAAGTTCATGGTCCTCTCCAAGAAGATGCACAATGCCGTGTACAAGAAGTTCAACAAGCCTGGTACGTAGTGTAGTGCCAGCGTTTTCTGCCTCCCGCCGTGCTGTCTCCCATGAAATTACAATATCACCAAACAACCCTCTGGCATCCTGGGGAAACGATATCACATTGGTGCGCCAGGGCCGGTTCAGCCACTGATGATTAATCTCTGTTATTCCCGCATCATTGGTTATGAGGATGTTTAGTTCGTCTTTTTGACGGTTGCAGAAATGAAGAAGCCTCTCAGCCGCCCGTTTAATCAGGCAAAGATATGGGAAGTCAGGTTTTGAGAGGACAGAAACAGGCATATGGTATATTACCGTCTCTCTTCAAGATTTTCGTAGGCCTGGATGATCTTTTTTACCAGCCTGTGGCGCACCACATCACGGCGGGTAAATTTAACAAAGGAGATTCCCTTTATTCCCTGGAGTATGTCACAGGCCTCAATGAGCCCTGAATGTTTTTTTTCAGGAAGGTCAATCTGTGTAATGTCACCTGTAACCACAGCCCTTGAGCTGTAACCCAACCGTGTGAGAAACATCTTCATCTGCTCGGAAGTGGTGTTCTGTGCCTCATCGAGGATGATAAATGCCTCGTTCAATGTCCTTCCCCGCATGAAGGCAAGGGGGGCAACTTCAATGATGCCCTTTTCAAGCAGGCGTTCAACCCGTTCAAATGAGAGCATGTCGTAAAGGGCATCGTAGAGGGGGCGCAGATAGGGATTTACCTTTGCCTCAAGGTCACCGGGCAGAAATCCAAGCCTTTCTCCAGCCTCAACAGCGGGCCTTACCAGCAGAATCCTGTTTACCTCTTCGTGAAGAAAGGCATGGACAGCCATGGCCATTGCAAGGTATGTCTTGCCTGTACCAGCGGGGCCTATACCGAAGACTATGTCATTGTTTCTGATTGCATCTACATATAGTTTTTGCCCAAGGGTTTTGGGGGTTATGAGCTTTCTGCCTGATTTTACAGAGAGCCTGTCCAGGAATATATCCGCAAGGGATATGGTGCTGTCCTCTGAAAGTATGGTGATTGCCTGCTCAACGTCTGTGGAGTGAAGGGGATAGCCGTGTTCCAGAAGCTCATAGAGCTGTTTGCAAACAAGGCCTGCGAGCTGAACCGCATCTTCATCACCTGAAATGTTAAGTTTATTCCCCCTGGCGCCAATATTAACCCTGAGCGCCTCTTCCATGAGCTTGAGGTTTCCTCCATGCTCCCCGTAAAGGGCAAGGGCAAGGCTGTTGTCATCAAAGTCAAACTGCTGCATATCACAGCTC
>JALWJV010000340.1 GCA_026996955.1 Deltaproteobacteria bacterium | reverse complement strand
GATAATCCGACGATATTGCCAGAAACCTGGAAATGGCTTGCCCTTTCAATGAGTGCCATGTGGCTGATTACCCTTGGATTACTTATCAGGGAAAGAAGGCTTCGCAAAACTGCTGAAAATGACGGAACTCAGGATAAAAAAGATAAAGATTTCCAGAAAAAAAGACGGATAAGGGAATTAAAGAAAGAGTTCCACAGGGCATGCGGACAAAACAATGCAAGAGCAGCCAGAAATGCACTTTTGAAATGGGCCCGGGCAAAATGGCACAACTCTCCACCAGCAGGTCTCTCAGACATTGCGCACCGAATCCCTGATCCTGCCGTCTCAAAAGAGATAATGGAGCTTAACAGGGCGCTTTATTCAGAAACGCAAGGCGCATGGCAAAGGGGAAGAGAGCTTTCTGCCCTGCTAAAAGAACTCCCGGAGGTTGAAAACACCAACAACAAAAATGGCAACTCACTACTTCCACCGCTATATCCCCGCTAACCCCTGGATGACACGGCATTCACCCGAAGGGAGAGCACCTTGATACCACCATAAAGACCCCGGCTATGGCAACCCCAAGGCGAAACCTGTGCATATCTGCCATAAAGCCTATAAACCAGGGGATGCCACCCCCTCCGGCTACATAGGCAAGGGGCACCACAACGGATATAACAAGGTTCCTAAGCTCTTCCTTAACAAGTGAGGAAAGCCCGGCGAAAGCAGCGGGAAAAAAACAGACTGCCATCACCGGCTGCAGGAAGATGCAGGCATTAAGCACCAAACCTGATGAAAATGCCATCCCGATCACCAGCATACCGCTTGAAAAAAGCACCAGGCCCATGGTCCGAAACGGGCCCAGACGGTCTGCCATCCAGCCCCCTGCAATGGCTGCTGCAACAGTTGCGATCCTTGAAAAACCGGTGAGTGCATTTGCCGATGCCTCACTCATGTTATGAACATTTACCAGGAACAGGGGAAGGAGATTAAAAACACCAAGGGTTCCCAGGATCCCCATGCTGAACATGAATATCAGCATAAATATTCCCCTGGCCCTGAACACCTTTCCCAGTGACACAAGGTCAGGGGCAGTTCCCCTTTCCCGTCGGCCCCTGCTGAAGATAAAAAACAGGAAGCCTGCTGTCCCCAACAAAAGGGCCTGGGTCCTGAACATTAACTGCCAGGGATAGCTCTCAAGCAGAAGTGCCACCACAAAAGGTGCGCTGACAAAGGCCAGGTTTGGGGCAAGCTCATGTACAGAAAATGCCCTGCCCCATGCATCTTTATGAAACTCGGACGAAATGACTGCAATGGCAGACGGGAGGTAAAGACCTGCAGCCATGCCCATTCCAAGAAGGCCTACCTGTAACTGACCAAGGGTGCTGGCAAAGGAAGTAAAGAAAAGACCGCATGCTATCAGTATGGCAGACAGCGAAATGGTGTTCCTGTGACCAATCCGGGCAGATACAAAGCCTGAGCCAACAATGGCTATAAAATACCCGGTGCTAAGGAGCATGAACAGGGATGAGGACTGTGCGTGGGTAAGTCCCATGTCCTGCTCCAGGCTCGGCAGGAGAGGCCCTACTATTACCCGGGAAAGGAAGTTAAGATAAAAGATAAAGGTTAAAAAGAGCAGGGTACTTTTCATGGCCGCCACAATTTAACACCTGCCCTGAACCATGCAACACTTGCGGTGTTCAGATGTACCAGTAACCTGTATTGAGTAATTGCAGGATTTGCTGAATATCCGCGAAGAAGGCATAGACTTCCACTTAAAAGTTCCCAAACTTGAATTCGGGAACCAGCAAAGCGACAATATGTCGAAGCAAAATCTTCAAATTGTTGACAGAACTGCACAGCCTCTTTTAGACATGCCATGCGAATCTTTAAAGTCATCAGTAAGCTTCATGTTGTATGGATAGTTTCAGCATCAATACTCCTCTTTTTGATAATCACCATTTATTTCTTATTACCTGAATTATATAAAAATCCGTCCCGAAAATCTCCTGGAAAACTCCCAGGCAAACTACTAATAGAGGGCATAAACCTTACAAGTTTTAACAGTGATGCAAGAATTGCATCAATCCATATTGATTCAGTTCAACTTACAGGGAAGAAGAACGGTTTTTTAAGGCTTAATTTCATAAAGGTCCTGCAATGCAACAATATTACCATCAGCGTCTATCCTCCTGCATCAGGGCGGATTCTTGCAGGAGAAAATTTTGCTCATGCCATTTCATCAAATTCCAAAGAGTCTGGAGGCAATAACACCGTCAGAGAAACACCTCCTATTTCAAAATCCCTGATTAAAAGCATCGAAACCCTTTCCGGAAGGCAGGGCCTTTCTGTACAGGGGCTTGAATTTCACAATTTTACCCTTAAAGTTTTCCACAATCAGGGCACTGAGTTTGTGTTAAAGGGAAATTTTGGTGAAACAACTTCGAGTGGTAAGAAACTCATCCTAAACGGCAAGGTAGTGGCGATCTGCTATAATCGAACACTCCACGCAGAAAAGGCAATTTGGGATATGTCCAGAGGAATTCTTGAAATACCAGGAAGGTACACCTTAGAGGTAAATGGCAACGTACGCCACGGCACAGGCTTAACTACTGACCTTAAATTGAATGTGATTACTGCTGGATAAGAGGCCCTTTTATTTTCTTGGCGTTCCAACGAATCATCTTTAAGTTGCCACAATTATAGAAAGGGAAATTGCTCTACCTACGCATTTGTATGGACGCTTTATAAAGTTCATCAAAATATTTACAGGACATGTCTATTTTTTCATCTTTACTCTTTCCGTTTTCAATAATATCTGCTACTGCCTGCTGCACCGTATGGGTTTGCGCCATCCGTTTTTCCTGCCAGATGTTGATCTCTATATCATGGATAATCTGTCCAATATATTCAAGCCGACTGTCATGAATATTGTAATGCTTCAGAATTGTCTCAAATGTTGAGGCATTTTGATAGCGTCTCAGCCTGGCATACGGCACATCAAAAGGAGTGCCCTTCATCTTTACAGTTCCCGGTGAATACAGATAAATCTGAACACCTTTTCCCACTACAAATCTCTTTAAAAGCCATATTGAGGCGAGTTTATCAATCTCAAACCTGTCCCATGTGGAAAATACAGTCTCCGATTCTGCTGATACAGCCTGATTTCCCTTCTGGCAGTAACCTTCGTGCATGAAAACAGTAAAAAAACATAATACTGCTCCAGCAATGCACCGGAACATATTCTGTAAAATCACCGGCTTCATATCTCACCTGAACCATCCCGGAAAGGGCGGACCTGCCCGTTTTTCATAAACAGCATCCTGTCTGAAAAGCGCTGGGATTCTTCCAGATTATGGCTTACATGGAGAATGCCTATACTCTCTCCCCGTAACTGCATGACTATATCCCACATATCTTTCCGCAGTCCCGGATCAAGATTTGAAAATGGCTCATCCATAAGGAGATATGCAGGATTACTGATAAATGCCCTTGCCAGGGCTAGCCTCTGACACTCACCACCTGAAAGTTCACCAGGAAGGCGCCTTTCCATTCCCTTCATCTTCACGATATCCAGCCAGTAATCTATTGTTTTGGCCCTTGCGCCACCAGTCCCTTGTGTGCCATCTCTCTTTATTGCAAACTCCAGATGCTGCCTTACGGTCATATGTGGCCATAGGGCAAGGTTCTGAAATATCATTGAACAGTTACGCGTGCTTGGATGAACCGCGTGCTCAGGGCTGCTTACCTCCACACCATCAATTATAATTTGCCCCCTGTCCGGCATCTCAAAGCCTGAAATAATACGAAGCAGGGTGGTTTTACCACTTCCAGATGTGCCGCAGAGCGATACAATCTCTCCCTGCCTTACATTAAGGGATATACTATTCAGCACGGTTACACCGCCCATTTCTTTAAAAACATCTTTTACAACTATTTGGGAATGGCCTTTCAACTGGAACTCCATGTGGCTGGCCGGAATAAAAACACTGCCAGGATAAAAAGACATCCAATCACTGCCATTAAGAAGAGGCTGAGGGCTGCAACCTGCTCATGGGCCCCGTAATGCATAAGATTATACATTTTCAGAAGAAGTGTTTCTCGTCCAGCGGGCAGTACCAGCAGCGTGGCCCCCAATTCTCCCAGGCACAGTATAAAGGTAATAAGGAACCCAACACTTATGGAAGGTACCAGCAAGGGCAGCACAATGCGCCTGATTATCTTCATTTCCGATTCTGTGTACAACCTTGCCACCTCCTCAAGCTCCTCTCCAACATGATGCATTCCGGAAACAACCGCTGCAAATGCATAGGGCAGGAACCTCCCTGTATATGCCATCACCACCATGAAGGACGAGCCATAAACACTGTTACTTAACCAGGACCTGTTCCATGCGCCTATGAGTGCAAGCCCAAAGGCCGTGGCAGGAATTGCCAAAGGGAGAAGATGAAAAAAAATAATCAAAAATGCCAGGCCATTGGTTCGCACTCTTTGTGCCAGATATGATGCCGGAATGACGGCAATTGTACTCATTCCTCCACTGAAAATGGCAAGGATAAGGGTATAAAATGTTTCATTGAGGCTCATCTTCACTGCATTTACAAAGTTCTGTATTGACCCGGTCTCCTGTGCCAGCACCATGACAGGAAGCAGTAGTGCCATAGATAGCACTACAACACAAAGGCATGCCACAGGCCATCTTGCCATGCCCAGAACGTACCTGTAACCTGTCCCCCTGCCGGTACCTATTTGCACAAACGATTTCCCCTTCATCAAATACTGAACAACCACCAGCACCAGCATCAGTATCAAAAACAGGGGCACAGCAAGGATCATGGCCCCGTGTTCATTGTAAAAAGCGCTGTACTGAACAAATATTTCCACAGGATAGACCCTTACTCTAAGCATGTCAGGGACACAAAAATTCATTGTGCACAACATAAATACAAGGGCAGCACCTGTCATAATATGGGGCATGGCCAAGGGAAGGGAAACACGAAACAGGGCCTTAATACTGCCTCCAAACTGAAGGGCTGCCTCCTCCAGGCTACTGTCAACAGACTTGAGGCCACTGCTGGTCAAAAGCACTATAAATGGGAAATAGCAGATACCCAACACAATTATGCACCCTGGAATGGAGTAAATATCAAAATGGAAACGACTTTTTAACCATGTGGAAAGGGTTGTCCATGTAACTGCCTGAATAACAGGGGGAATGAGGGCGGGGAGTAAGAACATGAACTGCCACGCCTTCCTCCACGGCAAATCGGTCCTGCTCACCACTACACCAAGAGGCACACCGATCAACAGGCAGAACAGGGTACTTCCAAGGCCAACGCCAAGGGAATTAATGAGCAGGTTCACCTGCCTGTGTTCAAAGAGTGAAAAGGCCTCACATATCCCAGGACCGGAAGAGAATAACAGGATTTTAAGAATATATGCAAATGGGGGAAGCAGCACCACAGATGCTGCCAGCATGGCGAGTAGCGTTACAGGCCCGTATCGCAAGGAAAGATTCATAGGGAATTTTCCAAATCATTCCCGGTCATGTGGCGGCTTAGAAAAAATCCCCTGGCAAAAACGTGCCGATTCCTGCATAACCTTGGCTACACGGGAATAATCTACATCAATGGTTTTAAGGGAAGTATAATCAGGCACAAAATCAGGTTTTCTGACATGGTGCCTCAGGGGCATCTGTCCTGCCTCACAGAATGCAAGCCTCTCCTCCACATCCCTGCTAAGCAGGTAATCCATGAGCTTTTTCCCATATGCCTCATTAGGACCACCTCTTACAAGCGCTACTGTGGATGGTATTAAAAAGGTCCCAATGCCGTTCTGGTCAGGATAAACCATATCAACGGGTCTGCCGGAAAGCCTTGCAACATTTACATCATCTGTGTCAGTCAGGGCAACAGGCACTTCTCCATCCACTACAAGATCTCTGGAAACAGCATTACCATTTACTATAACCACGTCATTATCACGCAGGGACACTATAAAATCCCTGGCCTGTTCTTTCCCCAACACCACGTGAAGCACTGCCATGAAGGTGGCAGTAGTGCCAAATAGTGGATAGGCCATTGCAAAACGGCCTCTCCATTCAGGCGCCGCAAGGTCAAAAATCGATTCAGGGACTTTATCCTTTTTTACCAGGCTGGTATTATAAACAATCACATGGGCCCGAGCAGAACAGCCTGTCCAATATCCATCACTATCCCTGAATCTTGCAGGAATATCTCGGGCAGCCGGAGAGAAATATGGGGCAAGCACTCCCTTATTCTTAAGCAGTACTGTTCCTGCAAATTCAGAATTCCAGAAAACATCGCAGTGCGGTGCGTTACGTTCTGCTATCAGTCGGTTTAAAAGCCCTGTAGTCTTGGATGCCTCTACATCATAAACAGCCCTTACCCTGATACCATATTTTTTTTCAAAGGCCTTCAGGATAGGCTCTGAATATACCTGGTCCACAGAGGTATAAACAACCACTTCAGGCCCGGCAGAATCGCTGCATCCCCAGAATAGTGCAAGAAGGACCACTGGAAACAAAAAAAACCAAAGCCTCCTGCACATTTTCCATACAAATTCCACCAATGCCCCAAAACGCACTATTTACTCCTGACAGCCAGGCCCATTACCCGCATGGTTCCTGAAGATAACTTTCATACTCCTTGCCGCAATCTCTCCCCGTAATGTTACTACATTTACAGTAATTACATGCTCACCATCAGGCCAGGTTCGGGTATCAAGCATCCATGTAAAGGGTGAATATCCCTCCTCATTCTCTTCGGCAAATTTAAAATCAACAAAGCCCAGCATCTCCAGGCGTTGCCCGATTATGTACTTCCTCACCCTTTTATCCAGAGATATTTTCAAGGGGACAATTCCCTTTAACACAGGCAGATCCTTTTTATCCCCAGCGCCAACTGCAGGCAGGGAGATGTTAAAAACAGGAGCAAAGGATCCAAAACAAATCTTACGATCTATATTCCTGCCTGATAAATCGGGCAGGTGCTTCACCCTGATGCCCGGAACACCCTGGGTAATCACATCGGCACTGTACTCTTGGTAGGAAAGTTCCCCGTTACCAGTAGTTACAAGACTGTTATCAGGAATTTTCAGGTAGCTCCCAATAATTCTTATATCCTTGTCACCTGAAATAACTGCACTGGCTGAAAACGGGTCCAGCTCTTCAAGGTCAATGGAATGCTCCCCGTAAAGTGACGGCTGCCACCGGGTAATGCTCCCAATAAGCGGGCCACCGTTGGCAACACCGGTATTTATCTGCACCCAGGCATTACAGGGCAAAACATAGGTCATCCTGCCATCATGCCCCTCACGGCTGATACCCAGCCTCTTTATCTCCCAGCGGTTGGTTTCAACAGGGTTATAAAAAGCCTTGTCACCATGTAAATCCTCAGCCTCAATCTGAATAATATAGGCCTGGTCCGGAACCACCATCCCTGAAAAATCCCTGCCATCCCAACTCAAGGAAACAGCAGTTTCAGTTGTATAATCCCGGTTTATAAGCTCTGCCACCGGAAACATATCCGGTGACATTATGCGAACCCTGGATTTTGCGCGATGCGTAAGTGAGTAAGATATTGTTACAGACTCTCCAGCCGAAGGGTTGAAAATAACAGGTCTAACCTGGGCATCATAAATTTTAAGGGCGGGCACTTGAGATTCATTACCCTCAGGACCAGGAGTTAATTGTGAAGCACAGTATCCCTGGACAATATGTACAAAAAAAACAGCCAGCAGCAGAAAAAAATATTTTTTTAACAGTCTCAGCATGATCGTACAGGGGGCGAACCATACACCTTACTCTCTTCTTTTTTCATGCATAAAAACGTCCGTCTTCATGAAACCCCAGTCTGGATCCACGCAGTCACCCTGCATGGCACCAGTCAGGTTCCTTGGCCTATTACCATCTGCATCCATGACCCAGAGATCATATCGTCCACTGCGGGTTGATACAAAAACTACCTCCCTGTCATCAGGTGACCATCTTGGCGAGGTATCAAGGGCAGGACTACTGGTGATGCGATAGCGCCTGTGACCATCTCTCGAGGCCTTCCATATCTCCATATTACCGCTTACATCAGAGGCATAAAGCAGCCACTTTCCGTCATGGGAGATGACCGGATGGATACAGGCCCCCTGCCTTTCTATAAGGCATTTAGCGTGTTTGCCATCAGAAGATACCTGCCAGATGTCTTCATGCACAACAGTTCGACTCCCCACAATGGCAAGGCTGTAGAACAGGAAGGAACCATCTGGACTGAAAGACGGGTATTTGATGATTCCAGGCTGGATTAAAAATACGGAGCCAGCTCCCCTTTCAACATTAGCCAGCCACAGGTTACTGTCCTCAATACCATGATTGAATGTGAAACAGGCACATGCAACCTCTGTTGCATCAGGGCTCCACGCCGGAAGGTTGCAATGCCCCGGCAGTCCCTTAAGCCGTTCTAATTGCCCCTCTTTCCATAGCCAGATTTCCCCCCGGTTCGTTGCCCACGCCAGGATTTCATGATCAGGAGAAATTGCAGGCCTGTGTTTTTCATCTCCCCCTCTTGTCAACCTGAAGAACCGCTGGTCATCCAGTTTCAACAGCCAGATATCCCAGTTACCGCCCTGGTATGAGCTGAAGACAATTACCTCAGCTAGGGCATCATGATTATCCCCTGCTGTGGCGATTGAAGAAAAATGCACCATGAAAAAAAACAGACAGCACCAAACTGTATGATATGATGACTGGCGCATTTTATACGTAGTACGGCGTGCGCACCCTGCATGCTAAAAGCTGAACCGCGAAGAACGCAAAGAACGCAAAGGGAATTATGTTTTCCCCATCGGGCAACCAATGGGGAAAAACATGATGAACATTGACCCAAGGCTGAACAGGAATCATACCGTGGCTTTGAGCCCTGTAGGTGCGCAAGACACCCTACTTCCCAAATCCCTCTGCAAATGCCTCCACATCCTGGTCATCTACAGAATCATTACCGTTCACATCACAGAAGGAGTTGTAACAGGCATCACCGGGCTTGCTGCCATAGGACTTAGCGAGGATAGCAATATCTTCACCATCAATATCACCATCCAGATCGGCTCCGGCAGGCATTATACTCTCACCAAGATGAATATCCCGATGGATGCTGCCATTCCAGTCCAGGTAGAATTCAAGGCTGCCTGACTGGCCACCGGCACTGCATTCAACATGCACAAGGTCACCGGCACGCCACGGTGTGGCAAAGTTACCGACATTGATCTGCCAGTAACCATCCTCAAAGCCGCACCCTACGCTCTCATTGGTAAGCACATCATCTTCCCTTCCAACAATCCAGGCACGGAATGTTACATCACCTGTTGAGAGCACTGTACCGTCACTTGCATAGACATATCCACCCTCGTTCTGGGGAATACCACTGCCGGCCCCCTTGGAAACAGTAGCCTTCATCTGAAGTATGCTCTCATCAGTGACTGTAACGAAAACAGGCCTGAGAATGTCCAACTCAAAGTTGTAAAGTGGAGTTCCGTAGCTGTGCCCCACGTATCCCTGGTTCTCAGCATCCCAAACGGTAACTTCAGTGCACCCTGGAACAAGGCTTCCCAACTCCTCTGCATTGGTAATGCGCTGCATCCTTGGAGGAATGGTTATCATGTTTACATCCGTGGCCCCGGTGGTAATCAGACCAAATTCAGGCCAGGGGTCAGGCATGCTGCCCGTTGGTGTCCAGGTGCCTGGAGCACTTACAGAAACAAGATACGGATACCCTGGCTTTACCTGGAAGTTCATCAGGGGAGAGCCCTTGCTGTGGCCAATATACGCCTGGTGCACCGCATCCCAGTAGTATATCTCCAGGGCATTGGGAATTGCCTGCACAAGCTCCTCGGCATTGGAGACCCCGCTATCCTTGAACAGTGTTATGGCATTAAGGTCTGTGGCAGGCGTTGTAATTAACTGGTAGCTCACAGGTGCGAGAACAACATCATGAGCCTGGCCTCCATAGGTTAGCGCATACTCAAGAGAGGCAGTTTCTCCATTTGCCGAATCAATAAAATCCAGGTGCAGGTGTTCACCAGGAATCCATGCAGTGGGGAAGTTGGCAAGGTTCACCTGCCAGTGGCCACTGCCATAAGCGCACCCTGCTGAGGACTGGCTCAGTATTTCATCAGGCCGCTCTGCGATGTATGCCTTGAAATAGAGGCTATGGTCTGCCGGAACCGAGGCGTCAGAAAGGGTCACGTTGCCGCCCTCTATCTGCGGGGTTCCTCCGGCCGGCTGTACGACCTCTATTATGCCGGTTATGTCTGAAATACCATTACCGTATGTGGCTGTTACTGCACCTATGCCTGGATTTACAGCGGTAAACAGGCCATCCTCGTTAATTATGCCAATGTCCCCGCGCACTCCCCATGTAACCAGCCGCGGCTGAACCGGAGCAGTATTGCCCTCATGATCTATGCCTGTTGCTGAAAACTGGATGGTATCACCTGTAAGCACACTCTGCTCACCTGGGTCAATGGAGATGCTTTCAAACAGGCCCTCAGCGCCGGTAATGGAAACATCGTCAATCCAGGCGCCGTTGCCATCCCAATCTCCACAGTCACATACGTTAAACCTTATAACTACATTCCTGGAACGATATGGGGACAAGTCCAGCTCTACACGGGACCAGTCAGGACGGTTCAGACCATTCCATCCCGCATCCAGATTCCAAATTTG
>JALWJV010000339.1 GCA_026996955.1 Deltaproteobacteria bacterium | reverse complement strand
AGGAAGTTCTTTGCCTTGTGGTGATACAGGCAGGTGGGATGGAACTGTACAAATTCAAGATTGGCCACCCGTGCACCTGCACGATAGGCTATGGCAATGCCATCACCTGTGGCAACATCAGGGTTGCTGGTGTAAAGATAGACCTTGCCTGCGCCCCCTGTGGCAAGCACTGTAACCCTGGCAAGGATGGTGCAGACCTTGCCGGTGGAAACGTCAAGCACATACATCCCCAGGCATCTGTCTTTTCTGCCCCTGGCTGTTCCGGAACACGCCCCCTTTATCCTGCACTCGGTAATTGCATCAACGGCAACATGGTCCCGTAACAGTGTTACCGCAGGGTTTGTCCGCACCAGGTTGATAAGGGCCTTCTGTATCTCCCTGCCGGTAAAGTCCCCGGCATGTATCACACGGCGTTTGGCATGGCCGCCTTCATGCCCAAGATCATAGCTTCCATCGGCCTTGCGCGTAAAACGGACTCCCCACTCTTCAAGCTCCTTAACCCGCTCAGGCCCCTGCCTGACAATCAAATCTACTATCTCCTCGTGGCACAGGCCATCACCTGCCCGAAGCGTGTCATGGTAATGGGAGATAAAGGAATCGTCAGGATCGGTGACAGAGGCAATTCCCCCCTGGGCAAGGTCAGTGGCGGATAACCTGGCTTCTTTTTTGGAAAGCACCACCACACTGCCAAGCCTTGAGAGCTTTGCCGCAAGGGACAGACCTGCTATGCCGCCTCCTACAATTAAAAAATCGGTTTCCCTGTCCATCAGGCTTTTTCAGATTTTTCCATGGTATATATTCAGCGTGGTAAATGGTCTTGTTTTGGAGTGACTTTGAAGAAATAAATACGCTTAACCGATATCTTCCAGCAGTCCTTTAAGGGGTTCAAAGATCTGTGGGAACCGCTTAATCATCTCCGGAAGGATCTGCAGCATGATCTCACGCATAGATGGGTCTGCTGCCCTTGATGCCCTGAGACGCAGGATATGATACCACTCCTCAAGGGTGGCATTTACCATTATCTCGGTCTTGCACGAGTTTGGAAGGACAGTGCGTGCAGCCTGGGGAGAGCTTGTTTCAAGGAGTTTGAGATAAATGCGCTCTGTCTCCTCCATTGCCTCTTTCCACAGTGCATATTCAGGGGAATCTTCCTCATAGAAACAGGGTTTTATAAATACAACTTCACCGCCGAATTTTGCCTCTCCATAGCGGCAGTAACGCTGGGATTCCTGCAGGTATGAGGCGACCCGGTGACGGACAAGTTCGTGGGTTACAGCCCGGTTCACAGTGATGTGAAGGAGCAGGGTGCGGTGTTTGGCAAGAAGATCCGGGGGGAGGGCGTCAACTTCCCTTGCCTCAAGGAGTGTTATGTCAATGCCGCTCCCATCTGAAAGTTCAGGGTTTTCCATGAGGTCTTCAAAGACAACAGGGCAGTGTTTTGAAAGCAGGCGGGCTGCTGCCCCGACTATTGCAACCTTCGGGTGTCTCCGGGCAAGGTCCCGGAATGAACGTGGATTTCCGGATATGATAAACTCATTTTCTCCTGTGCGGGACGCCTGGCAAAAGCGTGGAATCAGCTCAAAAAACTCATGGAATGGCTCTGCGGACCCGGCCCTGACACGCATGACTACCTGTGCCATCTCTATTACGGATTCATGCCCCCGTTTGATTATGCCCTTGATAAAGGGCGGCGCAGATTCTGCCGTAATCTTGTCCTCGCTCTTGTAGCATACCCTGCCGCATCTTTCTATCTGTTCAAGAATCCGGCCAGATACAAAGTAATCATCGAGGATTTCAAAACCTGGAGAGATAACCTTCATTGCAACCTCGCTTTTGCTGTGCAGGTAGTACCTGCTTTTACATAATTCCCAAGTTGAGCGTTTCAAAATGTGGAAAAGTATTTTTCTAATGAAATTAAAAGGAATTATATTGATTTTAGCTTTCCAATTTTGAAACCCTTCGGGATTGTCAGATTCACTGCATCTCCTTTGTCAGAGGAATTTCCATATAGCTGACTATTATGGAAATTCCTCTTTCGCGGATATGCAGCAAATCTGACAATCGCTCAACTTAGGCTATTAAAAAAAGCCCTGTACCCTTTGTAAGTCATGTAAAGATCAACCTTGTGTGCTATTTCCCACGGTGCATGCATGCTTAAAAGCGGGGGGCCTGCATCCACTATGTTCATGCCCAGTGCGGCCAGGTACTTGGCAACAGTGCCTCCGCCTCCTTCATCCACCTTGCCCATGGAGCCTGCCTGCCAGCTTACGCCAGCGGCCTCCCATGCCCTGCGGATTCTTCCAACATACTCGGCGCTGGCATCATTTGCAGCATACTTTCCTCCATGACCCGTGTATTTTTTAAGGCAGATACCGTGCCCGGCAAGGGCGTTGTTACGTTTGTCATGAACCTCCTGGTAATCCGGATCAATGGCTGCCGTGACATCCGCTGATATTGCCTCGGTGCCAAGCAAAGCATTAAGCAGTGTGTCCGGCCCTGTTTTGGTGCC
>JALWJV010000338.1 GCA_026996955.1 Deltaproteobacteria bacterium | reverse complement strand
CTATGAGCGTCCTTCTGGCAAGTACGGTTATTATTCAAAGAAGACAGCTTATTATGGTTAAAAACTTTTTTGATTGAATGTTTTAAAAACTTACAGAATTTACGCGAGACCAAGAGGACTTACTGCAATCATACAGAATCTGCATTTTTTAAACACTCTACCCAGGATTTATTCACTTGATAATTTTTGCAAACAGAATAGATTTACATTTTGATAATTTCTTTTCCCATTCATAAACGTCCAATCTTGCAAACCATGGACACCGAATAGGATTTTTCTGTAGTTCAGCAGGCAATGGTAAAATTTTTTGGAAAAAAATACCCCATAAGAAAACTCCTTCTGTTTGTAACAGAGGGTTTTTTTCTGATAGCCTCGTTTGCCGCTGTTGAGGTCTTTAAAAATAAGGGAGATATGCAGGTCCTGTACGACCCGTTCCTGTGGCCAAGGCTTGGTTTTATTGTGACAGTTTGCCTACTCTGCCTGTATTATAACGACCTTTACACATTCAAGGGCAGAATCAGCTTCGTAGAGATGTCCACCCGCCTATTTCAGGCCATTGGTGTAGCCTGTCTTATCCTTGGAGCGATATTCTTTGTCTTTCCGGAAATGCTTCCCCCAAAACAGGTATTTGTGGCCAGTCTTGGGGCATTCATTATACTCAGCAGTGCATGGCGTTATGGCTATTCCATGATGCTCCAAAAACAGTGCTGTGCAATCCCTGTCATGGTGCTGGGCATGGGGGAGTTCCTTAATGAGTTAATCACAGAAATCAGAGAGAATCTTGACTGCGGTTACCGGCTTGTATCTGCCGCAGTCCATCCTGACGCACCTGCCCCTAAACTTTTCAACATACCCATTTACCATTCTTACGAAAATCTGCTGCAGACCACCAAGGCGTCAGGGGCCACTGCCATAATTGTAGCCATGGATGAACGCCGGGGAAATCTTCCTTATAATCAGCTCCTTGAGTGCAAGATGAACGGTATTGACATCATAGAAGGAGAGACCTTTTTTGAAGAACTTACCGGCAGGCTTCTGGTTGACAAGATAAATCCAAGCTGGCTCATCTTCAGGGAAGGATTCATAAAATCAAAGAGTTCTGCTGCTATAAAACGCATAGTAGGCTTTATCGTTTCTCTGGCAGGCCTTATAATAGCATCCCCGATCATTTTAATAACAGCCATCTTAATAAAGCTGGATTCACCAGGGCCTGTTTTCTTTCTGCAGGAACGGGTTGGCAGGCATGGAAAAATCTTCAAAATTATAAAATTTCGTTCCATGCGGACCGATGCTGAAAAGGATGGTGCCAAGTGGGCAAAGGAAAATGATGACAGGGTTACTCGAGTTGGCAGAATAATCAGGAAACTTCGCATTGACGAAATTCCACAGATGTGGAACGTACTCAAGGGAGATATGAACTTTGTAGGCCCACGCCCGGAACGACCGGTCTTTGTAAAGGAATTGGCTGAAAAAATCAGGTACTATAACCAGAGACATACTGTAAGCCCTGGCATAACCGGCTGGGCACAGATCAACTATCCCTATGGAGCATCTGTTGAAGATGCCAAGAAAAAACTGGAATATGACCTCTACTATATCAAACACATGTCAGTTATGCTTGACCTGTATATAATCTTAAAGACTGTAAAGACCATTATTTTCAAGATGGGTTCCAGGTAACAATAATTTTTTGTATCTATTCAGCGTGGTAAATGGTCTTGTTTTGGAGTGACTATGAAGAATTTCGTAGTTTTTCTTGGCGAAGCGCAGCCAAAAAATCGCGACTGTCTGAGCGAGGGACGAGCGAGTTTCGCGATTTTGGCGGAGCAAGCCTTAGAAAAACAAGAAATTGTTCACTGGAACGGAAAAACAGGACCATTTACCAACCTTCATTAATAAAAATACGCTGAACAGTTACAATTTTTTTTAAGCGACCACTCAATCTGGAGGGCATAAAATGACAACTTTCAAAAAGCTGATTACCTCTGTTTTTGCTGCTATTCTTATTCTTGCATGTCTTTTTGTTTCACCGTCTTTCAGCGCAGAAAACCTGCCACCCTACATAATAGGATGCGGCGACGTTCTGGAAATACTGACCTGGAAAGAGGAGGCATTTTCCATACCTGAAGCCCTTGTCCGAACAGATGGCAAGATCACCATGCCGCTCATCAATGACGTGGTGGCAGCTGGCAAGACCCCTGAACAGCTCCAGAAAGATCTTGAGGTAAAACTCAAGGACTATGTAACCAACCCTGAGGTAACGGTAACTGTCAGAGATCCGGCAAGCCACAGATTCTACATACTAGGAGAGGTTCAGCGCACCGGTGAATATCCCCTGACCAAAAGGCTTACCGTACTTCAGGCCTTCGCCCTTGCCGGTGGATTTACAGAATGGGCATCCAAGAAAGAGATACTGCTGGTACGCAAAAAAGACGGCAAGGACATCACACTGAGGATCAACTACAAGGACCTTGCTGACGGGGAAAATCTTGAAAACAATGTTTATATACAGGTTGATGATACAATAATAGTTCCCTGAGGATACCCCACATGATGCGCTTTATCTTCACGCAAAAGTATGCAGGATTATTCTGTCTTGCCATGTTGTTACCACCTGTCTCCATGCTTAATTACGCATCATGCCATGCATTTCAGCTAACATTTCAGCCAAGGATAACAGAGGCACTTACATATACAGACAACCTATTTCTCGACTCAGGCGACGATCCTAACAACCCAAAGGAGAGTGATGTATATTCACTCCTTACTCCGGGCTTTACCACTGAAATCATGACCCGCACCCTGGGAGCCTCCCTCTCCTATGATTTCGGCTATACCCGTTATGTTGACTGGAGCAGCAGAAACAGCTGGAATCATAACATGGGCATGAATGGCTGGTATGATCTTTCAAGGCACACCAGGTTTGAGATACGGAATAACCTGGTCTATACAGAAGACCCTATATCCGACCGCAATTTTGAAATTACCCGCCCACCAGAAAGTACACTGCCTGAGGATTACACCACCCGGAGGGACCGTCAGCCATACCTGACCAACTATGCTGACTTCAGTTTCTCACACCAGTTTGGCCCGGACGACTCAATCGTCATATCCTATGGAAATGGTATCAGACACGATTTTAGTAGCAGCCGTAATTACCAGAGCAGCGAGTACATGCGGCACACCCCAAGTGCAACTATAACTTACTGGTTTAATCCGGGGTGGGGCATCGAGCTTGAAGGCACATACGACCAGGGAAATTTCAAGGATCAGAGTGACACTAAATCCGGGACCGCAAGATTCCGATTGAACCACCGTTTTAATCCGCACACAACCATGTTTTATCAGTACAGCTTCTACACAATATCATACGATGAGGATGAAACGGTATCATCTGAAGACACGGGTTTTTCACAGGACTATGACACTCATGACATGGTCATAGGATTCAATTACTCGCTGTCAAGGGATTTTTCCATTGAATGTCATGCAGGCGGTGTTGTCCAGGTGATGGACCAGGGAGATAAAACACCCCACTTTTCCGGTGGGCTCAGCCTTAACAAAACCTTCCAGCATGGCTCCATAAGGCTTTACGGGGAATCAGGTCAGGCCCAGGGTGTTTTTACAAATGACTCGGTAGGCCCATCGTTCTTTTTCGAAACCGGCCTGTCCGGTACATACCAGATTCTGGAACGGCTGGGGTGCAATGCCTATGTCTCCTTCAGACGAGACAACTTCGAAGCGGCAGATAATGACTATGCAACAGGCTCAAGCAGCGGGCATGATGACAACTACGGTGCCGGTGCAGGCATTAACTGGGCACCATACACCTGGCTCAGGTTTAACCTGTCCTACAGCTTTAACCACCTTGATTCAGGGAGAGATGCCGGTCTCTACAACAACAGTTACTATGAAAACAGAGGGATGCTCAATATAGTACTTACAACACCGAGGCCATGGCGCACCACCCGATAACATTACCACATGCCTAACGCCTGCTGTCGCTAATGGTAATCCCCTGGCTGACCAGAAATATCAAGGCTGCATCAGCAAGCAGGCTTCCAATAGTCTCTATTGATTTCCTGAATGGTGTATTCTGAATGGTTTCCCACCTCAAATCTTCTGTAAAGTGTTCAGGGGCTTGAAGATTATAGAATACAGGGAATCTGCCATCAATGATGTGTGAGGCGTGAACCCTCATCCAGGCCTCTCCGCCGGGTATCACATCTGTTATGTAGTCTATTGCCACCTGGCCATTATCAAATATTGTATCCACTGCAACTCTTCCCGGCTCAAGCATCCCGAACAGGGCATCAGGCACAGCCTCGGTGAGATTCCAGCCTGCAAGAAGGAGATCTTCGCCCATCTGGACAACAGAGCCAAGCGCCCCTCCCACCAGGTCGCCGCCAAAAGCCTCCTTCAGTTTTGATGCGGCAAAGGCCAGATGATCCATTACGCCATCCGGGGCAGCCTCACCATCCGGACGCCACGCACCCAGACTTAAGGCACTTGCAAAATCCTTGACAAAATCTACAAGGGATCCAAGAAGACCCGGAGAACTCCTTGTTTTGGCAATGGTACCTTCCTGGGTTTTGTAATATTTGTCACCGCCAGTGACCGCATCCTTGAAGAAATTAAGCACGTTAAGGCCGGCGTCTTCCACATCCTTGACCACCCTTGCCCCCCAGTCCATGGGGCTTTCATCTGCAGAAATTTTGTATCCTTTAGAAAAATCGAAATTCTTGGCACCGGGGCTTGAGACTAGCTGTTCTTCCAGGTAGAGGGAAAGCTGGTCACCAAAGGAAGGCCTGGCTGTGGCAGTTTGAGAAGTATTACCGGCCGAGGCACCTTGCTCACTGACTGCCAAAGATGCATCAACAATTTCCTTCAATCCGGTATCAGCGGCCCCTACAGGAGCCCTGCCTTCATGTAAAGGGGTTGGCGGCACAAAAGGAGTTATCGGTGTGGTATGCATTATATTATCCAAATTTATCTTCCCGGCTTATTCTGAATTCATTTTTTTCATGACTAATCTGCAATCATCATGCCCTTAGTATGACAATATCACTTTTTCTTTATAATTCAGGCAGGATACAGTCTTACAAATCACTCAAGCAGCCCACTCTGTTTCTCCCTGTTGCAATAAATACATACCACCCTGCAGAAAATGCCTATTTTCTCACAAAGGTTGTCCCGCATGTGGCATTATTGTAATAATTGGAATACATTTAATATAGCCCAAAGCTGAAAGCTCCAGGATAAAGGTCTAAAAAGACAAAAACTGAACCGCGAAGGACGCCAGGGACGCTAAGGAAATTTGACTAGTCCCTATCTGGGCGGCCCCGACAGGGAAGAATAACCTGGAAGCTCCTGACTTAACTCAATCAAAAGAATTTGGAGTTTATCATGGCAGATATAACAATTGAAGAACTTGAGCATGTGGCAAGGCTTGCAAGGCTTAGTTTTTCAAAGGACGAACTGGCAAATTTCACAGGACAGTTAAATGACATTCTCGGCTACATTGCCAAACTTGAAGAGATTGATACCGCTGATGTTCCGCCGACAACCCATGCCCTGCAGGTAACCAATGTCTTCAGAGAGGACAGGGTTGAACCATCACTGCCAGTGGAAGAGAGCGTTGCCAATGCGCCACAGGAAGAAAATGGAGCATTTGTAGTGCCCCGAATCATCTAACAGGAAAAAACTATCAAGCAATGAACGAACTAATTACCTTTCCCATAAGCAAACTACAGTCTCTGCTTTCAGACAGAGAGATTTCCCCCTCTGAAATTGCAGCTGCGTATCTTGAGCGTATCGAGGCGGTTGATCCCACAGTAAAGGCATACATAACAGTAACACCTGAAGTTGCAGAGGAGGATGCGAAGGTAGCCCAAAATCGCCTGAAAGATGGTGAGACCGCGCCATTGACTGGTATTCCCCTGGGTATCAAGGACCTGATTTGCACCAAAGGAACCCGCACCACTTGTGCATCCCGCATGCTTGAAAATTTTGTTCCACCCTACAATGCCACAGTCATGGACATGCTCAACAGCCAGGGAGCAGTAATGCTGGGGAAACTTAACATGGATGAGTTTGCCATGGGCTCATCAACTGAAAATTCCGCTTTCATGAAGACCCGGAATCCCTGGGATACCAAACGCATTCCAGGTGGGTCAAGCGGAGGCTCTGCGGCGGCAGTGGCTGCAGGAGAGTGCCCGGCATCCCTGGGATCCGACACAGGAGGCTCAATCAGGCAGCCTGCGTCCCACTGCGGGGTGGTGGGCATGAAACCAACATACGGAAGGGTATCACGGTTTGGACTGGTTGCCTTTGCCTCCTCCCTGGACCAGATTGGACCGCTCACCCGGGACGTAACAGACTGTGCCATACTGCTTGAGGCCATATCAGGCCATGACCCCAGAGATTCAACCTCAGCTGACATGCCGGTCCCGTGTTACAGGGACGCCCTTAAGGAGGGCCTGAATGGCATGGTGGTGGGAGTTCCCTCAGAATACTTTGTAAAAGGGCTTGATCCTGATGTTGAAGAGGTTGTACAAAAGGGTATTGAATACCTTGAAAAGCAGGGAGCTTCCATCCGTGAGGTCTCTCTGCCCCACACTGAATATGCAGTAGCAACCTACTATATAATTGCACCAGCAGAGGCATCATCGAACCTGTCACGATACGACGGGGTAAAATATGGCCACCGAAGCAACAATTATGAGAACCTCATGGAGATGTACCAGTCAACCCGTTCAGAGGGTTTTGGTGATGAGGTCAAACGGCGCATCATGATCGGCACATACTGCCTGTCTGCCGGATACTATGACGCTTATTACAAGAAGGCTTCCCAGGTGCGTACACTGATAATGCAGGATTTCAAAAAGGTTTTCCAGGAAACAGGCTGCCATGTCCTTGCAACCCCTGTTGCCCCTACCCCTGCATTCGGAATTGGAGACAAGACAGGAGATCCGCTTCAGATGTACCTGTCGGATATTTTTACCATACCTGTTAACCTGGCCGGGCTGCCGGCACTATCTGTTCCATGCGGCTTCAGCAAGGACAATCTTCCAATCGGTCTGCAGCTCATTGCAGACCACTTTCAGGAGGAAACACTGCTGCAGGCTGCATATAATGTTGAGCTGATGGCAGGCTGCTGCAACAGACTGCCTGAAATTAAATAACGGTTAACAAGTCCCTTGATTGATTATGGATAACCTGGATTGAGCGATTGTCGGATTTGCTGTAGATCCGCGAAAGGGAAATTCCCATAATAGTCGGCTATATGGAAATTTCTCTGACAAAGGAGATGCAGTGAATCCGGCAATCCCGAAGGGTTTCAAAAGTTGAAGAGTATGATAGATATAACTCCTTAATATCGTATAAAATCATTTCTTCAAATTTTTGAAACGCTCAATTCAGAGATAAAGAGTACCACCACTAACGGCACCTGCAACTGATACCATGCAGAGAATTCCCATAAAATATGCAGCTCCTGGCATGAAACTTGAGAAGGAGGCTGTCACCCCGGAGGGGCAGGTGCTGTGCGGCCCTGACTCTGAGCTTACAGCCGAGCTCATAGAAAGGCTTAAAAAACAGGGTGTAACTGTACTGACAGTTCAGGGAAGGCCAGTGGTACTTCCTGGAGACAAGAGCCTTGGCACCCGTCTTAAAGAGCTGGAGCACCGGTTTTCAAAGGTAAACAACGATCCTGTTCTTAAGGCCATAAAAAAACTGATTGCCGAGTTCTGGATAGTTCAGGAGAAGGGTCCGGAGGCAGTTGCATCAGCCCAAAAAAACGGGGGGCAAAACTGAATTTATCATGACCAGGGAAGAACTCATTGAAAGGCTGGACAATGTCCAGTCTCTGCCTACCATACCTCCCATTGTGTCAAGGCTTAACGAGATGGTGCAGGACGAGGATACAACTGCGGCACGGCTCGGCAAGGTCATAGAAAAGGACCAGGTACTAACTGCCAAACTGCTCAAGATGGTGAACTCCTCATTTTATGGCTTTCCGCAGCGCATATCCACCATTAACAATGCACTGGTTCTCCTTGGTTTTAACGTAATAAAGACACTCATAGTCACCTCATCCATATTTGAGGTAATGCAGGCGTCTGACATAAGGCTGTTTGAACACAGCCTTGGATGTGCCACAGCTGCGGGAATCATTGCCCGAAGGCGCGGCATTAAAAACCCGGAAGAGGTTTCCACTGCCGGGCTGATACATGACCTTGGAAAGATTGTACTCAGGGCAGAACTTCCCAAAGAGTATGACAGGATACTTGCCACCTCCAATGAACGGGAACTGCCAGTGCGTGACGTTGAGCTTGAAATAGTGGGAATGACCCACAGTGAAATAGGTGGGATACTGGCAACCCAGTGGAATCTTCCAGACTCTCTTGTTACTCCGGTAAAATACCACCACAGGCCGGCAAAGTGTAAAGATCACCAGGAAATCACGGCAATAATCCATTTTTCAGACATTCTTGTACGCGCTGTGGGCTTTGGATCAGGCGGTGACCCCTGGGTACCACCCCTTGATCACAAGGCATGGGATATCATCAAGTTTGGCAAGAGTGATGCCAGAGAAATTCTTGAAGAACTTGATGAGAAACTTGCAGAACTTGCAAACTTTACAGGGGAGATTGACCAGGAACAGTAAGATACTGGTTCACCACACTTTCAGCCTTGAGCTTTTAAGCTTGTAGCGATTCTCAAGAGATTGATCCATGGCAAGAATAGTAATAATTGCGCCGGATTTTTTTAACAGGCCGGATTACGCCATGTGCCTTGAGGCAAAGGGGCACAAGGTAATCATATTAAATGAAATCGCCAGGGCAGTTGATACAGTCCTCACAGACCCTCCGGACCTCCTTGTTCTGCAAAAAGGACTCCACATGCACCTTGACAGCGAGGTGGTGCAGGCACTTAAAAACAACCTCCAGCTTGCCCTGCTGCCGGTAATCCTCATTATCTCTCCCCGTGACATAACATCAGGCATAGACTGGACGGAATATCCGGTTGACGACATCATCTGCAGCCAGACTGCAGTTGACGAGCTGATGATACGCATAGACCTTGCCCTGGCCAGAAAAAAAAGGATTGGTGACAACAATCCCCTGACACAGCTTCCCGGAAACACCTCAATCCTTAAAAGTATCCAGGGAGTTATTGATGAAGGCAGAGAGGCAGCCGTTGCCTATGCGGATATTGACAGCTTCAAGCCCTTTAATGACAGGTACGGTTTTTCAAGGGGTGATGAGGTTATCCGCATGCTCTCCAGGGTCCTGGTAAATGTGATCAGGGAACAGGGCGGGGCAGATGGTTTTGTGGGCCATGTGGGAGGCGATGACTTTGTGTTCATTGTACCCCTGGAGAAGGCAGAGTCCACCTGCCAGGAGATACTCAAAAATTTTTCCGCTTTGATTCCCCTGTTTTTTGATGAGGCAGACCTTGAGGCCGGCTGCTTTTCATCAGTTGACAGGCAGGGCAACAAAAAAACCTTTCCTCTGACCTCACTTTCTATAGCGGTGATACCCTGCCTGCCAGGGAGTTTCAGCCATTTTGGAGAGATAGCAGCGGCAGCAGCACAGCTTAAGAAAAAGGTGAAATCAATGCCTGGAAACAACTTCCTTGTTGACAGGCGCACCTATGGTTCAGATGCCAGTTAGCCATGCACAACTCCATGCCCGCTGCCTCCATAACCCAACTGATCCAGACCTCCCGCAAGTTTACCAGAGGGCTCCACTCAATTTACAGAAAACTGCCTGAGGTAACATGCAAGGGACTGGCACACTGCTGCACGCTCCTTCCTGACATGACATTCACAGAGGCGGTCTCTGCTCTTGACAGCCTGAGCAGCATGGAACCGCCCCGCCGCAGGGAAATACTCCACCGTATTGCACTCTACTTTTATCTCAACCCGGTAAAGATCATGTCATGCCCGTTTCTTGAGAAGGGACGGTGTATCATCTACAAAGACAGGTTTTTAGGCTGCCGAACCTACGGCTTATGGTCTGCCAGTCATTACAAAACCCTGGCATCAAAAAACCTTGAGGCAAAACGCCAGGTGCAGGCTGCATGGCAGCAGGCCGGGATAAATCTTCCCAAAGAGGTTATTGAATTCCAGGTGCCCTATTGCAAAAATCTTAAAATCATCAAAGGCAAACAGCCAAATGACCGGGCTCTACTCAAACTGGGGAAAAAGGTTGCAGACCTTTCCCAGGAACACTCTGGGTCAATGCACAGGATGTTTGCAGAGGATTTTTTTATGGACCTTTCCTTCTGGCTGGTCTCAATGGTATTTGGAAAACAGGGAGCTGCAAACAGCAAGTTCATGGCAGTAAGAGCAGTCTGTTCAGGAAATGGCCATGAATACGCAGAGAAAAATGCTCACACTGCTGCGCAAAATCTGGAAAGATTATTCAACCTGTAACCCGCCCTCCAAGGCCCGCTCCACTTTACCCCCCCCACTTTACTCCACCGCGAAGCCCCACATTGCACCACCTTGCCAAAAAGCTGTTTTTTTCCAAGTCATAACAAAATACTATCCACACCTTTCATTTTTCACACCATAACACCCGATCATACAAATTAAATTATCTACCCTACCATTCCCTAGATTGAGCGTTTCAAAATCTGGAAAATTATTTTTTTATGAAATTAAAAGGAGTTATGTCAATTATAGCTTTCCAGTTTTGAAACCCTTCGGGATTGCCGTATTTACTGCATCTCCTTTGTCAGT
>JALWJV010000337.1 GCA_026996955.1 Deltaproteobacteria bacterium | reverse complement strand
TGAAACCCTTCGGGATTGCCGTATTTACTGCATCTCCTTTGTCAGAGGAATCCCCATATAGCCGACTATTATGGGAATTCCTCTTTCGCGGATCTGCAGCAAATCCGACAATCGCTCAATCTAGGTTATATTTAAGCATAGACACAAGATCGTTCCATCCATATCAGAGGGGAATTGCACCATGCGTGATACACTTGCAATGATTCTTGCAGGCGGAATAGGCAGCAGGCTCAACATACTTGTAAAGGAAAGGGCAAAGCCCGCTGTCCCCTTTGGAGGGATTTTCAGAATCATAGACTTTGCAATGTCCAATGTCATGAATTCCGGCCTTACCCAGGTGGCTGTGCTCACGCAGTACAAACCCCTCTCTCTCATGAGGCATATTGGTGACGGCTCTGCATGGGATTTTGTAGGAAGGACCCGGGGAGTCAAAATTCTCCCGCCACGCACAGGTGAACAGGACTCTGACTGGTACAAGGGCACGGCCGACGCAGTACGCCAGAATATTGATTTCATAGAGGCCCGCCCCTCACAGGATGTACTGATACTTTCAGGCGATCACATCTACTTCATGGACTACAAGGACATGGTGCGCCACCACCGGGAGGTTGGGGCAAAGGTGACAGTTGCCATGATGACAGTGCCCTGGGAGCAGACCTCCCAGTTTGGAATAGGCATTGTTGACAGCCACGGACGCATTGTTGAATGGGAGGAAAAACCTGAACAGGCCCGGTCAAACCTTGCATCAATGGGTATTTATGTCTTTGATACCGTTTACCTTCTGGAATCCCTTAAAGCCACCAGGGAGGTGGATTTTGGTCATCACATAATACCCAAGGCAATGGCAGACGGCGAGCTGTACAGCTATATTTTTAAAGGTTACTGGCGGGACGTAGGCACCGTAAGCTCCCTGTGGGATACCAACATGGATATGATACGCCCAAACGCCCCTATTGATGCCGAGGGCTGGGGAATTGTTACCAACGTCGAGGCTGATGGTCTTCCATACGACAGGGAACCGGCGCGCATACTTCCTGGCGCCACTGTAAACAACTCCGCACTTGCGCCTGGATGCATAATCTCAGGCCATGTGGAAAATTCCGTGCTATCTCCAGGGGTGGTTGTGGAAAAGGGAGCAACAGTACGGGACAGTGTAATCATGCATAACTCATGGATTGCAAAGGACGCACTGGTACACCGTACGGTTTGTGACAAGTATGTCTATTTCGGAGAAAATTCCTCTGTAGGAATCGGGGATGCCTCTGTGATCAACAGGGAGTTTCCCAAACACCTTTATGCAGGGCTTACCCTGATAGGTAAAAGGGCAGAGGTTCCCGAAAATGCAAAAGTTGGCACAAACTGTGTTGTCTTTCCAAGGACAACCCGGGACCTTTGGCCATCCAAGGGAAAACTTGAAGACGGTGAATCTTTAATCGGAAAGGCTTGAGCCCAGGGGCCGCAAAATCCCTGCCTCAAGTTCATATACCCCGCCAAGCATCAGGGGCATGTTACGGCTTCCGTGCCCCACAGGAAAACCTGCTGCAACTGGCACACCCAGGCCGCCCAGACGGTCTTCAAACAGGGCGTCAAGTTCTCCGGCCTCTGCCCCGGTGCAGCTGAACTCTCCCAGCACTATGGCATTGACACTCTTAAGCCTTCCACTCTGAAGCAGATGGCTAAGCATCCTGTCAATCCTGTAAATGGGCTCATTAACATCCTCAAGCACAATGATAGAGTCCTTCCAGACAGGCTCCCATGGGGTCCCCACAAGATGACACAGGGTGGCAAGATTTCCTCCGGAAAGCCTGCCTGTGACAGTTCCACCGTCTGCAACAATCCTCTCTCCGGAAAGCTCAGGCAGAGTTCCTGTGAGAAAAAAGTCCCACAGTGCCTTACGTGAAGGGGCATCTGTATTTTCAAGAGTGCATAGCATGGGGGCGTGAAGTGTCTTAACGCCAATACGGTTCAAGGCGGCGTGAAGGCAGGTTACATCACTAAACCCTGCCACAAGAGGCGCATTTTCAGAAACCAGGCCGTCCCAGTCAACCCTGTCCAGCCACCTGAGGATACCGTATCCACCACGGACTGCCCACAACATCTTCACGGAACTTGCACGGAACAGCCGGGAAAATCTCCGGGCCTGGAACTCATCACTTCCGGCAAGCCACGGGAAAGGTGAATCTGATTCGGATTTGAGGGAGAATTCTGACAGCATGGGAAAAACCTGCGGGGCCTCCTGTGTGATAATCTCAAGCCCGCTACGGGCAGGCCCTTCACGAGGTGGCCCGGACGGGGCAAAAAGCACGATATCCGCAGATGTTTTTTCAGCAATAGTCATCAGGTTGACATTCCGAAAGCTGTAATTATTGTATTTATTCAGCCATGGGCACGCATGGCTAAAAAGGGATAAAACGGTATAAGAATCATGGGTACAAACAAAGATTACTACAAAGTCCTTGGTGTATCAAAAGATGCATCACAGGAAGAGATAAAAAAGGCTTTCAGAAAGCTTGCTGTCAAA
>JALWJV010000336.1 GCA_026996955.1 Deltaproteobacteria bacterium | reverse complement strand
TGGTGCCGGAGGCGAGAATCGAACTCGCACGGCTGCAAGAGCCACTGGATTTTGAGTCCAGCGCGTCTACCAGTTCCACCACTCCGGCACTACTAAAAACATCGGCTGGGCATTCCAGACTGAAATCACCCACACAGGGAAAATACCTTGATCACTCACGATTTTCAATACTCGCCATGATATTTTGTCTTGATTGTAACTATTCAGCGTATTGATGGTAATTGAGGTTAGTGAATGGCCTTGTTTTTCCGTTCCGGTGAATAATTTCTTGTTTTTCTAAGGCTTGCTACGCCAAAATCGCGAAACTCGCTGGTACCTCGCTCAGCGAGAGGCGATTTTTATGGCTGCGCTTCGCCAAGAAAAACTACAAAATTCTTCATAGTCACTCCAAAACTCACTACGCTGAATAGATACTCTTGATTTTTAGTCAGGTAAACGCACCAACCAGCCCTCTTCTGAATTGACATCCCGCAAATCACGGTGTTAACTTGCCGCATGATTCTTGAAAATATTACAATGCCCCAATTTACAGAGGGGCTTGAACAGACAAGGTCTGTAATCATCCCCTTTGGATCTGTAGAGGAGCATGGAGCTCACCTGCCTCTGGGCACAGACACAATACATGTGTATGAACTTGCAAAACTCACCTCTGAGTTATGCAAGGTGTTTGTTGCCCCGCCGGTTTGGTATGGCTTGTGCCGCAGCACCAGCCAGCATCCGGGTACTTTGACAATCTCAGGCAGCACAGTGGAATTCATTGCTGTTGAAATTGGCACTTCCCTGTATAGCCATGGCCTGCGCAATTTTGTACTTATCTCAGGACATGCCGGTGGCACACACATGGCATCCCTTATAAATGCAGGGGAAAAGATGCTTGAGACACTTCCTGAATGCAAGGTGGCAGTGCTTTCAGTACTTGATCTTTCAGCAGAACTCATGGGCAGCATCATTAAAACCCCTGGCGATTCCCATGCAGGAGAGGTGGAAACATCTCTAATGCAGCATCTGAGGCCAGATGATGTCAAGGGTAGCAGCCCGGAAGAATATCCTAGGTTTCCAGGAAAGATACTTGCGAGAAACAAACTCAAGGCTTGGCCCGGTGGAGTCTGGGGCAATCCGGCAGCAGCATCAGCAGAAAAGGGGAAAACAATATTGGAGCGAGAGGCAGAACTGCTCTGCAGACTGATAACCTCCCTTGAAAAATTTGCCGGATAAATTCGAGACAAATTCGAGATAAATTCCACTGGAAATTTAATAAATCAAATCATACTGATAAAATTCCTTACACAAAAAGGAGAAACCTTAACATGTCAACTTCTAGATATCGTTTAACACTGAGCCTGATAATCCTGTTCTTCTGCATTGTTCTCATGCCCGCCTGTCAGAGCAGTGCAGACTCCAAAAACGGAGGACACAAGGCCCCTGACTTCACCCTGCTTGACTTGAAAAACAGGACTGTCACGCTGGCTGATTTTAAAAACAAGGTGGTTCTCATCAACTTCTTTGCCACATACTGTCCGCCTTGCAGGATGGAGATACCGGACTTTGTGGAGCTTCAGAAAAAATATGAGAAAGAGGGCTTCAGTGTAGTTGGCATTGATGTTGATTCCAACCCGTCCATGGTACTTCCACCTTTCATACAGCGGTTCGGGATCAACTATCCGGTACTTATGGGAACATCAAAGGTGATACAGGATTACGGAAATGTTTACGCACTTCCACGGACATTTATTCTTGACAGGGATCACAATATCATAAGGGATTACACCGGCATGATTTCCGCCGAAGAGGCAGAGCCTGTAATAAGAAAGGCTCTGGGTCTAAAATAAAAAAAATTAAGAAATCAAAGGAGAAAACAATAATGAAACTTATGCTTTTAGGAGCCCCAGGAGCGGGCAAGGGAACTGTAGCCAAGATGCTCACTGCAATTGATGGCTCTGTACAGATATCCACAGGAGACATTCTCCGCTCAGAGGTAAAGGCTGGTAGTGAGCTGGGGAAAGAGGCTGAAAAGTACATGAAGGCAGGGGATCTTGTACCAGACTCCCTGATCATGGACATGATGGAAAAACGCCTGCAGCAGGAAGACTGCAAAAAAGGATTCCTGCTTGACGGTTTCCCCCGCACTATCCCACAGGCAGAACAGCTTGACAAACTGCTTGAAAAGCTTGGCATTGACCTTGACATGGTGGTCAACATAGACGTTCCAAGGGAAATCATATTTGACAGGCTTTGCACAAGACGCACATGCTCCAATCCCGACTGCCAGGAGATTTACAACGTAAAGAGCAATCCTCCAAAGAAGGAGGGTATCTGTGACAAGTGCGGAAGCCCAGTTGTACAGCGTGATGACGAAACAGAAGAGGCCATTGCCCACAGGCTTGACACCTATAACGAAAAAACCAAGCCTCTTGTTGATTACTATGCTGCCAAGGGCAAGTTCAAGAACATTAGCGGCACATCCAGCGACGAGGTAGTAAAGGTAATCAAGGCTGAACTGGGAATCTGATCCGTCACCAGAAACAGGACACGGTTTAGCGGATCTGTCTTTTCCAAAGACA
>JALWJV010000335.1 GCA_026996955.1 Deltaproteobacteria bacterium | reverse complement strand
GGCATATTCTATTATGTTTTCGAGCTCCCTGATGTTACCCGGATAATCATAACGCATCAGAATATTCAGGGCTTCAGGGGTAATGCCCACAATATCTTTTTCCTGCTGGGCACTGTACTGTTTGATAAAATGATTCACCAGAAGGGGGATATCTTCTTTTCGCTCCCTCAGTGGGGGCAGGGTGATATTGACCACATTTAACCTGTAATACAGGTCTTCCCGGAATTCCCCTTCCTTTACCATGGCTTTTAGGTCACGGTTTGTTGCAGCAATGATCCTGACATCGGCCTTTACAGGTTTGTTAGACCCCAGTGGCTCATATACCTTTTCCTGTAAGACTCTGAGAAGCTTTACCTGTATGGAATGTGGGATATCCCCGATTTCATCAAGGAACAACGTTCCTCCCTCTGCTATTGCAAATCGTCCGGCCTTGTCTTTCTTTGCATCAGTGAAGGCGCCTGCCTTGTATCCAAAGAGTTCTGATTCAAGGAGTGTCTCTGGCAGTGCACCGCAGTTTACTGCAACAAAAGGTTTGTCTTTTCTTGGGCTTGCAGAATAAATTGCCCGGGCTATGAGTTCCTTACCTGTTCCACTCTCCCCCATGACAAGCACAGTGCTTGGGCTTCGTGCAATTTCAGGCAGTATGGTAAAGATCCTCTGCATGGATTCTGCCTTGGAGATTATCTGCTCAAACCTGTATTTTTTTGTAAGCTGCTGCCTCAGGCTTGTAATGGTGGTCAGGTCCCTGAAGGTTTCAACGCCTCCGATAATATTTCCGTCATGGTCAGTCAACGGGGCGGCACTGATACTTACAGGCACTTCGTTGCCATTTTTGTCGATAATTTTTATTGAGCGGTTTGATACCTGTTTTCCGCTGTATAGGCTCTCTGCAATTGCACAGTTGTGTCCGCAGATGGATGAGTGAAACACCTCGCTGCAGCTTTTTCCTATTACCTCCTCACGTTTCCAGCCGGTTATTTTTTCTGCTGCTTTGTTAAAGGTTGAAATTCGCCAGTTCTTGTCAACAGTAAAAACCCCGTCAGCAACCGAATCCAGTATCAGGCTCTTTCTCAGTGATGAAGTAATGTCTCTGAACGTCTCAATCCCTCCCACCACGTTTCCCTGGTCGTCAATCAGTGGGGAGGAGCTTATGGAAACCGGAATTGAATCTCCTGACTTGGACTTTATGAATATCTGTTTATCAATGTTTGAGCAGAGGTCGCACATGGATTTTTTTACAAGGCACTTGTCACCACACACACTGGACTGAAAAATTTCACTGCATTGGCGTCCCTTAACCTCTTCCCATTTCCAACCGGTTATCTCCTCTGCGGCTCGGTTAAAGGAGGTGATGTTCCATTCATTGTCAACAGAAAAAACACCGTCTGCAATGGATGAGAGGATCATGTCATTTCTGATTTTCTCAGAAATGTCCAGGAATGTTTCAACCCCACCTATAACCTCGTTACCAGGTCCATAAAGCGGTGCAACGCTAACAGAAACAGGGATGACATGTCCATCCTTTGTCTGTATGTAAATATGCCGGTCGTTGATTGGAGTCCCTTCGGCAATGCTTTTATGCAGAAAGCATGAGCCATCGCACACGCTTGCCAGAAAGATTTCGCTGCATTTTCGTCCAATAGCCTCTTCTTTTTTCCAGCCGGTTATTTGTTCTGCAGCCCTATTGAAGGATGTTATGCGGAACTCATTGTCAACGGTGAATCCTCCCAATGCCAGACTGTCCAGTGCCCTTTGCTCAAGAAGAGATGTCTGTATGCCCTGTAGGCATACAACAGCGCCGCCTGGTTTTCCGTCTTCTCCCGGGATTGGAATGATGGAGGCAAGTACTGATTTTTGAAATTTGTTGCAGGTGTTTACAAAGAATATAGGCTGTTGTGTGAATGCTAAGCCTTTTTGGACTAGGTGACATATCTTTTTGAAGGTTCCACCTTGATCAGACGCGCAGAATATATCTTGGGCATTCTGTCCAATCAGTTCATCTTTTGAGAAGCCGGTGAATTCCTGAGCGTGTTCGTTGACTGCAACTATCTTCCACTCATTATTTATCTTGAAGAGCGCTGCATCGCTCTCTTTCAAATTTGGACTGTTTATTTTGTCTTTTTTGTCCATTAACCACCTCTATGAGGAAACTTAACCATCCTCCTTATTCCTTCTTATTCACACTCGTGTAGTATCGCCGTATTTCATTTGCGCTGTACATAGGCGTTAATGTCTGGATTTGGCTCCCCATGGTAGAGATTTATTTTCATAATTTTCCTGGAACACAGGAACGCTTTCAATTACTTCTTTGCCTTTTGGTCGGAATGTCCAGGTGAATTCCCTTAGCCTTAAAAATAAGAATTTATAAGTTTGATTTTTGATAAGAGAAAAATCTGACATTTATGTTGAAAGGGAATGGCAAGTACGAAACCCTCTTCGTGTCGATATATTGCATTGTTGTTGAGCTGACTTAGAAGTAAACGGAATAGTCAAGGATTGTGGTAAAAATGATTGCTATTGTAAATCGGTATTTCCTTACGGCCTAAAATATGCCCCTAAGTC
>JALWJV010000334.1 GCA_026996955.1 Deltaproteobacteria bacterium | reverse complement strand
ATCATTATTCAATTTACGCCTTTTGCTTTCAGCTTTGAGCCTTGAGCTTCGAGCTTTTTAACCGCCCGCTTCGCTAAAGGACGCCAAGAACGCAAAGAACAACGCCAAGCAGGTTATTCCTTCCCTGTCGGTCAACCCCAACAGGGAAAAATTAAAATCCTTTGCGTCCTTCGCGTTCTTAGCGGTTCAGCTTTTGCCTTTTTGACTTTCAGCTTTCAGCCTTGAGCTATTTCCTCCCCACTCCTGTATATTGAAATCCCAACTTTTTCATTGTCTCAGGGTCATAAACATTTCTAAGATCCACGAACACAGGCTGCCTCATGACATCCCTGATCTTCTCCATATCAAGGGCACGATACTGATTCCACTCTGTCATAAGCAGCAGGGCATCCGCGTCTGCCGCAGCCTCGTATGCATTCTCAACATACTGTATGCCTTCAGGCATGTACTTTTTGGCCTCTTCAATGCCCTTTGGGTCATGGGCCTTAATGGTTGCGCCCTTTTCAAAAAGCGCAGGAAGAATGGAGAGCGATGGCGACTCCCGCATATCGTCTGTTTCAGGTTTAAAGGTAAGGCCCAGAACTCCGATGGTCTTCCCTGCCTCGTTACCTCCCAGGGCATCTCTTATCTTCTTGACCATACGTGCCTTCTGTGCGGCATTAACCTCAACTGCTGCCTGGACTATGTGTACATTTTCACCATACTCCTGGACTATGCGCATGAGTGCCAGGGTATCCTTGGGAAAACATGAACCTCCATAACCAGGCCCTGGATGCAGAAACTTTGACCCTATGCGCCCGTCCATGCCTATTGCCTTTGCAAGCGCTGTTATATCAGCCCCTACAGCCTCACACACGTTAGCTATTTCATTTATGAAACTGATCTTTACTGCAAGAAAAGCATTTGCCGCATACTTGGTAAGCTCTGCTGTTTCAATGGTTGTGCAGACAATAGGAGTTTCTACAAGGTAAAGGGGCTTGTAAATGTCTCTTAACACCTGTTCTGCGCGTTCATTGTCCACGCCTATAACAACACGGTCAGGACGCATGAAATCACTGATTGCAGCCCCTTCTCTCAGAAATTCAGGGTTGGATGCAACATCAAAATCAGCCTCAGGATTCTGCTGGGAAATTATTCGATGAACCTGCCTGGCAGTCCCAACCGGCACAGTGCTCTTGTCCACTATAACCGTGTAACCTGAAAGGTGCGGGGCAATCTCTCTTGATGCCTCGTAAATATAAGTAAGATCAGCATAACCGTCACCGCGCCTGCTTGTAGGCGTACCAACAGCGATAAATACCGCATCTGCATCAGGTACAGCAGCCTCAAGGTCGGTTGTAAACCGCAGCCGTTTTTCATTGACATTTTTACTTACCAGGGCATCAAGGCCAGGTTCATATATTGGGATAATGCCATCCTTGAGCTTGGCAATCTTGTCTTCAATCTTGTCAACACAAGTAACATGATGACCAAACTCGGCAAAACATGTACCGGTAACAAGACCCACATAGCCTGTTCCGATCATGGTAATCTTCATATCAATCTCCCTTATAAACTTTCATAATATCTACTCACAGGGTCCTGCATCTGTTGCGTTGGCGGAGACTCGAAGTACAGGAAGTACGCCTTAGCCTTCTCTGCCTTGCATCTGCATCACACTGTGAGCAGATACATTACGTGAAAAGTGACTTTCCATTATAAGAATTCATACCGGTGGGAGTGAGTAGTTATCTTTCAGGCATGGAAGTTGGCTCAAAGCCGAGAACTGAAATAATATGACTTCTTTCAACTTTGAGCTATTCTTAGCGAGAGCCGTCTTGACTGCATATACAGGGAATCACCCCAATTTATTCGAATTCATGCAGCAGCATTATGTCCCAGTTCAGAAAAAAACGAGCAATAGAGGTATGGCATGCTACCGCCATCAGGGTGTAATGAGCTGCACTCTGTATTTTTTTACCGTTTGATCTGAATGTCAAGGCAGTGTATGTAAAAATTTTCATGCCAGAAGAATGACAAATATACCATACCCTATTCTAAAAGGGTACTGTTCTCACAGGGTCATTCCTCCTGGGTAATATCATTCATGCTGCCTTAATTTTTTATCGGCACACAGTTTAAAATTCATCATTAAATTATTTGATATTGTGCCATAAGTATGTATGCTTAAGTATTCTTTTATAAATCCCGATAAAAAATAACAGCAACCACCAACACCACAGCAAAAATGCCGAAGCCATGACAATGGTAATGGAAAAAGCGAAAATAACCAAAGCACGATTCAAAATGGTAAACGACAAGCTTTTCTTAAAAAGCTCGATTCGACGTTTGCCTCGAATAATCGAAAGAAAGCGGGCGATTAAAACACCCAGCGTGGTGGTTTTAATGCCGCCGCCTGTAGAACCGGGCGAGGCTCCGATAAACATCAGGAACATTAGAATCAAAGCCGTTGGTGCGGTGAGTGCGCCGATATTTACCGTATTGAAACCGGCCGTACGCGCCGTAACGGAACAAAAGAAGGATTGCACCAACCGATACAGCCAGTTGCCATGAAACGGTTCAATGA
>JALWJV010000333.1:8166-10971 GCA_026996955.1 Deltaproteobacteria bacterium | reverse complement strand
GGCTAATATCTACTAACAACAAGGAATTAATTTATTCAAACAAGGAGGTGTTTAATGAAACGTATTATCTTTCTCTGCTTAAATTTGATGGTCTTTTTTGCATTGGTCGGTGTGTCTTTGGCTGCCGGTTTACCGCTTGGGCTTCCTGAAGTTCCGGTCCCCAAAGATAATCCCATGAATGCTGATAAAATTGTCCTTGGTAAAAAACTCTTTAATGACAAGCGGTTTAGTGCTGATGGCACTGTGAGCTGTGCAACCTGCCACCAGCCTGACATGGCATTTACCGATGGTTTGCGGGTTTCAAAGGGCATCAAAGGCCTTACGGGGACCAGAAATGCTCCAACTGTAGTGAATGCCGTCTATTATTCTGCCCAGTTCTGGGACGGAAGGGTGGAATCCCTTGAAGAACAGGCAAAGGGTCCTTTGACCAACCCTGTTGAGCATGGACTCAAGAGTTTTGCTCCGGTTATTGAAACAGTCAAAAGTGATAAGGACTACCGTGACCTGTTCCACAAAGCATTTGGCATCAAGCCTGACCAGATAACCATAGATCATGTGGCACAGGCCATTGCAGCCTTTGAAAGGACAGTAATTTCAGGTGACACTCCTTTTGACAGGTACCAGTATGGCAATGATAAAAATGCCATGTCCCAGGCTGCCATAAGGGGCCTTGAGGTGTTTCGGGTAAAGGGAAGGTGCGTTGACTGCCATACCATAGGACAGACAAGTGCCACATTTATAGACAATAAGTATCACAACCTTGGTGTGGGCTTCAGCCGTATTGAGGACAGGTTAATGGACCTCGTTGATGCTTATCAGAACAGCAAACATTCAGAACAGGAACAGGATGCAGAGATCCTCTCCTCAGAAAGCATATCAGAGCTTGGAAGGTTTACTGTCACCCTGGATCCATCTGACCTTGGCAGGTTCAAGACACCAACCCTCAGGAATGTGGCTGTTACAGCCCCATACATGCACGATGGTTCAATGGATAGCCTGGAAGAGGTGGTGGAATTTTATAATCAGGGTGGTGAGGATAATCCCATGCTTGATGGAGGCATAAGACCACTAAGGCTCACCGAACAGGAAAAGTCAGACCTGGTTGAGTTCCTAAAGGCTCTTACAAGCCCTGAATTTGCCAACTGAGTCTGTAATCAAAAAAGCAGGTATATTCAGCCAACATTTAAACAGGAGATGAGTATGAAAAAAGGCATTTCACGTCGTAACTTTTTGAAAGCCACTGGAATTATAGGCGCAGCAGCCGCCTCACCTTTAAGTCTTGTGGAATTTTCCTGGGGTAAGGGCAGTGAGGAAAATTTTACAGTTGCACACATTTCTGATTCCCACCTTACCTTTATCAATGGAAATGAGTTCGTAAGGAATTTTGATAAGGGCCTTAAGCGTGCCGTTACTGAGGTTAACTTCATGAGGCCCAAGCCTGATTTTGTTATATTCGGCGGCGACCTTGCCCAGCTAGGCAAGAGAGAAGAAATTGATCATGGTCTTGAAATCATGTCAAAACTCAGATATCCGATCCGCTGGGTAATTGGAGAGCATGATTATTACCTTGATCTTGGAAAATACTGGGAAGAAAAGGTAAGCAAACTGCACTACAGTTTTGATCACAAAGGAGTGCACTTCATAGTGCTTAACAGCATACTTACCTATGATGACTGGATGTTTAACAAGTGGAAGAGTCCGGAAGAGCGCATGAGTCAGATGGCCCGTCTTGACAATCCGCAGGGCTCTCCTTTCATGGTCAAGGACAAACAGATTGCCTGGATGAAAGAGGATCTCTCCAAAGTGAGCAAGGACACCCCTGTTGTAGTGCTGTCTCACTCACCTCTGTATAAAATTTTCAAGCCCTGGAATTTCTGGACAGAGGATGCAGAAAAGGTTCAGGCGGTGCTCAAACCTTTCAAGAAGGTGACGGTACTTCATGGCCACGTGCATCAAATCCTCTATAATCAGATAGGAAACATCACGTTCCAGGCAATGATGTCAACTGCATGGCCGTGGCCCTATCCAGTGAGTTACGCCCAGGCAAAGAATGCTGTTCCAAAACTCACAGTGTTCATGAACAGGGCTGCTCCTCACAGTGAAAGGGATGCCACAGGCTGGTCTATGATAAACATCAATAATGGCAGAGTGATAAATGATTTCAGGCTCTGGGAAAATACCAACCGTACCCTTAAATATGATGAAAAACTGGGGTACCCCGTGGACGAAAAATACCAGAATCCTGAAAACAGAATTCCTCCTCAGGAACATTACTAATTAGCTTGAACGGACTAAAAAATCCGTACCTTCTCAGGTTAACACCCTACAGTTACTGATTAAAACAAGGAGCTTTGCCATGATAAAGACTTTTAAATTCACAATTCTAACCCTCATAACCTTTGCATTGTTTGCCTCACCTGCAATATCTGACGAATTTACCAAGAAGGATCTTGAAAGATGGCAGGCAGAGTTTATGACAGCGGTGAAACAGGGGGAAAAGCTGTTTCACAGCAGCCTGGGACGAAACACAGTATCCTGTGATATGTGCCACCCAAATGCCACAAACACACATCCTGAGACCTATCCAAAGTTTCAGAAACAGCTTGGTAAGGTGGTAGGATTAAGAGAAATGATTAACTGGTGTATTATTAACCCGCTTGAGGGAGATGCCCTGAAAATGGATGATCCAAGAATGATTGCCCTTGAAGCATATATTACCTATGAGCGAAGGGGAGTAAAGCTGGATCCTGGTAAGCATTAACAACCTGTATTGTGGTTTTTAAATTTTTTTATTTCACTTAGTTT
>JALWJV010000333.1:4400-8156 GCA_026996955.1 Deltaproteobacteria bacterium | reverse complement strand
AAAGAGGAATTCCCATAATAGTCGGCTATATGGGGATTCCTCTGACAAAGGAGATGCAGTAAATACGGCAATCCCGAAGGGGTTTTAAAACCGGAAAACTATAATTGATCTAATTCCCTTGAATTTCATTGAAAAAATAATCTTCCAGGTTTTGAAACGCTCAATCTAGGTTTAATTCAGTTGGTAAGGCTGCTCAGTTGGGCAGCCTTACTTTTTTTGAGCAGTTTTTTCCTGAATTGCCACCGAAGATACCTGGACACATGCTCTAAATTTTCTAGATCCTGCCTATGTGAAGCATTATCTTGGCGCATGCAAGGGCGTCTGAGAGTGCATCATGATGGTTGAGTTTTATGTTAAGTGCCTTGCAGACATCCGGAAGCTTGGTTGGATATATACCAAGTTTTTTTCTTGCCAGTTTGACAGTACACCTGAATTCGACATCAGGTGGCGTAATGGCATAATATTCACATGTCTTTAACAGCACTGACCTGTCAAAGGCCGAGTTGTGGGCAACAAGAAATTCCACTCCTCTGAAAAAATCTTCAATTTCAGGCAGCAGTCTGTCAAAGGTAGGTGCATGTTTTACATCATCAAAGGTTATTCCGTGAATGTCAGTAAATTCAAACCACATTCGTGGTGGCCTGATAAGTGATATGTAGCGATGGGCTATTTTGCCATTCTTCACCTTAACGAGCCCTACGGCACAGGCGCTGTTCCTGTACCTGTTTGCTGTTTCAAAATCAATTGCAGTAAAATTCATAAATCTCCAAGGGTTGAAATAGTATATTTGATACTTATTTTAACAGCTAAATGGTAACGTCATCATTTTTTGTAAAATACCGGATAAACAGCAAATGTAAAAGGAGATAAAGCCTATGGCAAAAATAAAATCGTTCACAAATATTGAACATGAATTACTTCCAGATTTCAGGAAAAATATGGGATTGTCAGAATCAACTGAAGACGTCCGTAAATTTTTCTTTTATACCGTAAGAGACCTGTTTGAACAGATTCTGGAAGGCAGTGTCCATCCTGAATATGAGGACATCACCCTGGTTCCTGACCAGGAGCCTCCATTTATCTTGAGTGACAGGCTAAAGGAAAACGAAAAACTCAAGGAGTTGTGGGACTCCTCAGATCTTCTCCATATCATAAACAGGTTTGCCGAAGCTGCTGTGAACCACTACCGCCATCTTGAAAAACATCCTGAAAAGACAGAGGCTAAGATCAGACAGTAAAATCCTGATCTGGACGGGCGGGGAAGAAAAACCCGCCTGCAATAAAGAATAAAGACGGCAGTTACATCAAACTTCATGAACCAATGTTCCCCACCTTTCCAGGACCTCATTGTCAATGGTTATTCCTATACCATTCCCATGCAATAGCAAGGCCTTGCCGCCTTTTCCAAATGTGACATCCTCAATGGAGATATCCTCTTTAAGCACATGCCTGGAATAAGAGCCTTCGAAAAAATCTATCTTGCCGCATAGTGCAGCAAGGTGCCTGCCTGCAGATGCCAGCACAGCGGTTTCACCTACATGGCAACCTATCTGGCAGGAATATCCATGTTGCATGGCAATTTTATACATCTTCAGGCAATTCCTGAATCCGCCACACTTGGACAGCCGTAAATTAAATCCTGAGCATGCGGAAATCTCTATGAGCCTGCGCATATCATTCTCATTGCGGAATGATTCATCTGCAAATACGGGAATTCCTCCCTCTTGAGTTATATTTTTCATGGCTTCAATATCATCTGCAGGTGCAGGCTGTTCAATGGCGCTTATCCCAAGGTTTTCTGCCTCAGCTAGCTTAAGGAATTCAATTGCCTGCTCTTGTGAAAATGCACCATTAGCATCTACCCTGAGGTTTATTGCATGTCCGAGACGTTGCCTTACACCAGCTGTGTATTTTAGTCCGTTTTGTGTGTCAGATATTTTTATCTTGGCAAAATGAATCTGTTGATCATTAATATAACTAAGCAACCCAGAAAGTCTCGGTTCAGTCAGCATGGGTATTACTGCTGAATAGGTAAATTCATTTGCGCAGGGTTCTATAGCAAAGAGATTCCATAGTGGTCTGCCGGTAAGTCTGGCATGCAGGTCAAGCACAGAGAGTTCAACGGCGCAAAAGGCTGATGGATGACTGGAGGCAGATGTATGGTTCCAGACTTCATCCAGTCTGGTTTCAATAGCGGTTGTATCCAGTGCAGGGATATTTTTAAGTTGGCCGCATACCTCGCTTGCGGCCGTTATGCATGATTCAATATCTTCACCTGTGACATAGGTTCTTGGGGTACCTTCTCCGTAACCGCTAACTCCTTGGGGAGAAATCGCAATTACCAGCAGAGCTTCACTTTCAGCCCTGTCTGCCAGGTTATGACTAACCGGCAGTGAGAACGGGATCTGCAGCCGGTATATGCGGAATTTTTTTATCAGCATGTCTGCTTTTCTTTTCTGTCTTAATGAAACCTTCCAGCATAGCAGCGGCATCCTTCCATTGATACCACTGTTCAGGGGCTTCCAGTATGTGTTTTTCAAGGCAGTTCCACGCCCTTTCTGAAATGGAAATACCCTGGCTGCCATCTGCAAGGGGATCAACAGAGAGGACGAATCCGTTATCTTCCCTTTTCATCAGGCAAAGTACTGCAGGAACTTTTGCTCTTCTATAAAAAAAATCAAGTGTCTTGTCCCTGCTGACACTGTTGCCAAAAACTGATACCTGCTGATCTCTATGAGGTCTCCATTCGGAAAATTCATCACATTCGGTTATAAGGAATCTGCCGGATTTTATCACTTCAAGAGCCCTGAAAGCCACCTTTGGTTCATCTGCATCAATTAGAATTACGTCTGTGGCAGCTGCGCGTTTCATAAGTTCCCTTTTTAGCGCCTTTGTCTTGAAGCGAACTATCATGGCAACCTTGTAACCTTTCATGGCCATTGATAGAGGCAAATATTCCACTGCACCAAAATGGCCGGTTACTATAATACCACCGGTTCCTGCCTTTGCTATCCTGTCGAGGTACTCCTGGTTCCTGATTTTGAGTCTTGAGTTCAAAAAATCCATCATATTGATAAATGGCCGGTGGGCCATGAGCAGTTTCTCCATGTAATGCTCAAAAATTCCGCAGAATGTCCTTAAAGTACTCCAGTAAAAATGGACTGAAGATGCCCTTGGGGTCAAGACAAACTCAAGGCATGCTATAATTTTTATGCTTTCCCTTGCCCTAGTGGCATAATAAAGTGCTCCCAGGGCATATATGTACGCCCTTAAAAATAATAGGGGCATGATTCGAGCAAGTTTTACGTTAAAGGAAAGTTGGAAAAACTGACTGAGGCCAAGATTCTTGATTTTATGGCGGATATTCATGGCATAATTCTCCCTTCTGAGCTAATGCGTTTTTAATAATTATCGGATAAATAAATTTTTTTTAAAGCTTTTATTAGAATCCGAAAAAGAATATGTCAAAAATTTGTACTATTTGGTTGATATTAGCCCTTAAAAGCATTTTTATCCCTAACATCTCTGGTTAGTGCACAATCAATACCCTCTGATTCTGTTGATGCTGATTCTATTGATGGAATTTAAAACAATAGGAAATTTGAAAATCATAATGTTTGAAGAAGAAACAAAAAAACTTTGTGTTTCCTTTGAGTGGTAAGATTTAATTTTAAAACTTTTTGTTATATATTGGTAATCAGGTGAAAAGTATCAGACAAAAAACGAAGAGATGGCGTATTACAAGCATTTTTTTAT
>JALWJV010000333.1:1013-4390 GCA_026996955.1 Deltaproteobacteria bacterium | reverse complement strand
TCCAAGGCGAAAACATTTGCATTAATACGATTGCATGCATGTAACTTCCTTCATGCAAAACCAGACATTTAATTAATATTAATTTTTTATAGATCAAGGCGTTTTGGATTATGCCTTATGGACTGACAGAAAAAAGGGAGTTGCGCAATAAAGAGAATGGAGTTGTTTTTAAAAAGACATAACAGCTGTATAAATTCAAGGGCAATTATTCAATATATAGAGGATTACGCGCCTGATAAACTGGAAGAGCTCTTACAGGACCTCGGTCCTGAGATGAACGGTGTTGAAAATAAACGTGACTACCTGTGCAATCCCAATAATTGGATATCCTCTGAACTGCTTGAAACATTATTCCAAAGGGCCAAGGTGATACTTCAGGACCCTGATGCTGCCTTCAGGATAGGGTACAATTCCATTTTAAAGCGCCATCTGGGCTATATCCAAAAAATTATAATTTATGCATTTGGAAATCCTAAGAAAGTCATGGCCAAAATCCAGAAGGTTAATGACCATTTTAACAAGACAAAAAACATTGAACTGATAGAAAGTACGGACACTTCTTCAGTGGTTAGACTTCACTGGCAGAAAGGCATCACTCTCAGCAAGGATTTCTGTGATTATAATAAGGGGATATACAAGGCAGTTCCAGTAATATGGGGTCTTCCTGCAGCGGAAATTGAAGAGACACGCTGTTTTTTCCAAGGTGATGCCTTTTGTGAATATCATATCTCATGGCACAGGAGGAATAGGTTTAAAACACTGATATTCAACATCATTACTCCATGGCGAATTCTAAGGGAAACTATACAGGAACTCGAACAGGACAAGGAGGTTTTACGTCAGAAGTACAACAAAATTCATGAGCTAAATTTTAATTTGGAAAACAAAATAGAACAGCTCACCATTCTTCAGGAATCAAGCGCAGCAATACTTTCAACCATTGACCTAAAAGAACTGTTGGAGCTGATCCTGTCCAGACTCGCAAGGGTTGCCAATCTGGACAGAGCAGGAATATTTCTCAAGGATGAAAAGACTCGCGAACTCAAACTTATTCATGCAGTAGGTGTAAACTCCTTAGAACTTGACAGGCTTAAGGACTATTACATTCCCATAGACAAAATGGATAATATCATTGCTCGAAGCGCACGTAAATCCGAGCCGGTTATTGTGGATGATGTAAAACAACTTTCCCTTAATCCTGAAAACCTCCTTTTAAACAGCTTGAACCCAAGGGCATTTATACTGGTCCCCCTCAAGGCCCGTGGACGGACCGTGGGTATAATGTTGGGTGATAACTCCAGTGACAAAACCTTTACGAAGAATATTGACAGAGAATTCCTGAAAAATTTTGCAAACCATATTGCCATGGCGTTAGACAATGCCACCCTCTACGCAAAACTCCAGGAATCAGAACAGAAGTACAGGGAGATTGTTGAAAATGTGAATGAGGGGATCTGGATGCTGGGTGAGGACGCAACCATTCAGTATGCCAACCAGCATCTGAAAGAAATGCTGGATATGAACGAACTTGCGGGTACAAATGTGTACAGTCTGCTTGACAGCGTCAATAAAAAAATTCTTTTGAAAATTCTTCTGGAAAATATTGTGGGCAGGGTGGCAAGGCAGGAGCTCCAGTTGACTACCGCAAAGGACGAGAAAAAAAGTGTCCTGTTAAGCAGCGTTCCAATATATGCTGATAATGAATATTCCGGCTCGCTGGCAATTATTACAGACCTCACTGAGCAGAAGAATATGGAGAGACAGCTCCTGCAGGTACAGAAACTTGAGTCAATTGGTACTATGGCCGGAGGCATTGCTCATGATTTCAACAATATTCTGACCGGTATCCTTGGTTATACAAATATGCTGCAGCAAGAACTTCAGGATGATCCGAAATTGGAGCATTACGTTAATATTATAGAGAAATCAAGTTTGAGAGCTGCTGACTTGGTAAAAAAGATGCTGGCTTTCAGCCGGGACACCTCACAGCGTGAAACAGAACAGGTGGATGTGGAAAAGGTGGTAGTTGAATCTATGACCCTGCTCAAAAGTTCACTGCCAAAGGATATTGAGGTAACGCTTAATATTGAACCCGATCTGCCTCCTCTGATATGTGATGCTACACAAATTCAACAAACGGTTCTGAACCTATGTCTTAATGCTCGAGATGCCATGCCGGCGGGCGGAAAGCTTTCAGTTTCTGTCGATACCGTTGAAGGGGACAAATTCAAGGCTGCACATAAAGAACTTGCAATAAATTTCAGCAAATATATTCGAATAATGGTCACGGATACAGGGGTGGGAATAGATGCGACTACAAGAGAACGAATATTTGATCCTTTTTTTACCACTAAGGAGGTGGGAAAAGGGTCAGGCCTGGGCCTTGCTATGGTTTACGGGATTGTACAGGCAATGGATGGCCACATCCTTGTTGAAAGCGAGACAGGCAAAGGCACCACCTTTGAACTGATGCTTCCTGTATCTGAAATCCGACATGAGGGAACAGTAGAATCATTTGAGGAAGAAAAGGTGCTTGAGGGAACCGAAACCGTTCTTGTTGCCGATGATGAGGAAGTAATACGTGACCTAGCACGAGAAGTGTTGGAAAAATTCGGATACAAGGTACTGCTTGCCAAGGATGGCAAAGAGGCAGTGCAAATTTACAGGGCGTTTGGTTCATCCATTGATATAGTAATACTTGACTTGGCCATGCCAGGTCTTTCAGGTGTTGAGACTTATAAAAAACTATGCGAGATAAATCCGCTTATAAACGTACTTTTCTGCAGTGGAAGGGCCTCAGCTGATATGAGATTCAGCAATGACCCTGATCTGCAAGGAAAGCCTTTTGCAGCAAAGCCTTTTAACATAGAGGAATTTCCCAAGAAGCTCAGAGAAGTTCTTGATAAAAAATCATAAGTTGTTTTCTCTAAAGACAGCTCTATGTCCGAGGTAAACTGAAAAAAACGCACCCCCTTAAATTTGGCTTTGGTAGCGTTGCAATATTTTTCAGATTCATACTTCAGTCAGGAAGATTGCGTGGGTGGAACCCAAAAAAGGGAGCCTTCGGGCTCCCTTATAGATGAGTCTTAGTCAACCTTGATCTGTTTAGCCTTACTCTCTTCTTTCTTTGGCAATGTTACGGCAAGGACGCCGTTTTCATATTTGGCAGAGACCTTGTCCTGATCTACTGGCACAGGAATCCTGATTGATCTGGCAAATTCCCCGCGCCTGCGCTCAATAAGATGGAAGTTTTCCTTCTTCTCTTCGGTTTCTTCTTTTTTTTCTCCCTTTATTACCAGGACATCACCTTGTACAGAAACATCTATGTCCTCTGATTTCATGCCTGGCAACTCTGCCTTGACGATTATATTGTCATC
>JALWJV010000333.1:0-1003 GCA_026996955.1 Deltaproteobacteria bacterium | reverse complement strand
TTTCGGAAACATCAACTGCAGGCATCCACTTGCCAGCTTCTGAAAGAAATCCGCCTTTGTCGCCAAAGAAATCTTCAAACAGACGATCCATCTCCCTGCGAAGGGTAGAAATTTCACGGTTTGGCCTCCATGGAGCAAGTTCAAACATCTTTCTGTACCTCCTTTAGTCATTGTATTCTGTACAATTCCTAAAAAAAGGATAAACATGCTAAAAGAGATGTCAAGATGTTGAAATGAGAGTTGATTTCACAGGCATCCGTCTTGGCGATGGCAGAAATAACAATTTAATGATTACCACGTTGATTCACAAGTGAAGAGCCAAGTTCCCTGGCACGTTTCTGTATCTCCTCAAGCTGCCTGTTGCTGTGGCCATAACGGGTATAAAATTTTTTAAGAATAGCTATGCGTCGAGGATTTTTGCCCATCAATGTAAGAAAAAGGCCTATGGTATTCCAGGGTTCAGGCACAGGGTGGTTGAAAATCCAGGACTCCATTGGAGTGCCACCGCATTTTCTTATACGTTTGTTCAGATAATTCACGTGATATTTCCAGTACCGGCGGCATGAAACCACTGGAAGCACCTTCCTGCCAGGGAAGATTTTCATGCAGTAGCTGTCAAGAAATGAGAGGATGGGACCGCAGGGATTAAATGACCAGGTTGGGCCTGCAAGAATTATCAGGTCATATTCCTGGCTTGCAGCAGGAGAGAGGGCATTTACAGGCATCCTTTTTCTGAAAAAGGTGACCAGCATCATATAAACTGTCTGGAGAAAGGATTCAAAGGGAAACTTGATCTGTTTTTCAGGAACCAGTTTCTCCACTGCAACCTCCACACCTGATTCCTTGAGGCCTGCTTCAACTGCCCTGACCAGCTTGCGGGTCTGACGGCTGAGGGAGTAGAAGATAATCAGCACCCGGGGGGCATGTTTCTCCCCTTGGGCAGAGTTGGCATTGTTTTCAGTTCTGTTCATCTCTGTTTGTTTTTGCCATAGGGCCCAGGTTG
>JALWJV010000332.1 GCA_026996955.1 Deltaproteobacteria bacterium | reverse complement strand
TCCCGAAGGGTTTCAAAATTGGAAAGCTATTATTGACATAACTCCTTTTAATATCGTTGAAAAAACAATTTTCCATATTTTGAAACGCTCAATTTAGGTATTGTTATTTTACAATACTTCTCATCGGTACAAATTAAATGCAAGGTAAAATTGTGCAGTCAGAGAAGTGGTGAATCAGGAGCTTTCGGTTTATAGCTTCCTTGAACTGGAGCTTGAAAACCGGGAAAAAATCATTTACCAGGTTTTGAATAGCTCAATCCATGGTAACTGTTCAGCGCATTTATTGAATGAGGTTGGTAAATGGTTTTGTTTTTCCGTTCCGGAGAACAATTTCTTGTTTTTCTAAGGCTTGCTCCGCCAAAATCGCGAAACTCGCTCGTGCCTCGCTCAGACAGACGCGATTTTATGGCTGCGCTTCGCCAAGAAAAACTACGAAATTGTTCAAAGTCACTCCAAAACAAGACCATTTACCACGCTGAATAGATACAATCCATGTTTGAAAAAAGGAAAACATATCATGTACAATCCGGCAGAAGAACTGGTGCAGATAGTTGATGAATTTAACAGGGAGACAGATGTTGTGTCCCGGCGGGTAATGAGGGAGAAATGCCTCATACACCGGGCATCATATGTGCTGGTCTTTAACAGCAAGAATGAACTATTTATTCAGAAACGCACCATGACCAAGGATGTCTATCCAGGCTTCTACGATATTGCAGCAGGGGGCGTGGTCCTGGCAGGGGAAACATATTTTGAATCAGCAACACGGGAGCTTGCTGAAGAGCTTGGAATAACGGGTGTGCACCTTACGCATCACTTTGATTTCTTCTTTGAGGATATGAAGAATGGAAAACCCGTAAACAGGGTCTGGGGAGATGTGTGGTCATGTGTGTATGACGGTGAGCTGAGGCTTCAGAAAGAGGAGGTGGAAAGCGGAATGTTTGTGGATGAAGATCAACTGTTCCGCATGGCGGAGACAGAAAAATTTACGCCAGACGGCCTGGTAGTGATGAACAGATTTTTCAAACAGGGCTGATATGCGAATTCATCTTGCCCGCTGGATAATTACCCCTGACCGTCCTTCCATGGAAAATGGAGGGGTTGCAACATTTGGTGGAAGGATTGTGGCAGTGGGCAGTGCTGCAGAGCTCAGACGAAATTTTCATGGAGAGGTTACAGACCATGGAAACGCCATCCTGTGCCCGGCCCTTGTAAACTGCCACTGTCATCTTGAGCTTTCACACCTTGCCTACAAATTGAAACCGTCTGAGCAGTGCCGGCCAGGGGGGTTTTCTGATTGGGTGCGAAAGCTGATACGAATAAGGGAGCAGGAAGGCCACGGTGCTTGCTGGGAGGATGCAGTCGAAGATGCAATGCTGCAGATGGTTGATAATGGCATTGCAGTGCTTGGGGATGTTGGAAATGGTGACCTTGTGCCGTCTTTTGTGCAGCGTGCCCGGAATCACTGGCCACTGGCTGGTATCTTTTTTAAGGAGATCATTGCCCCCATCAATGCCCAACAACCAGAGTTCCCTGAACCTCGCATAAAACGTCTGTCTTCACCTTCAGCAATGCCATTTTTTGCCGCCGTTTCGGCCCACGCACCATACACAGTTGCCCCGGATACCCTGAAGGCCATAGATAACTGGAACCGTGGTGCAGGCACGCCATTTACAATTCATGCTGCCGAGTCACCGGACGAGACGGAATTTTTTAAAAGTGGTACTGGCCCTTTGCAGAAACTTGTTGAGGAAAGGGGGCACTGGCCCCCGGACTGGAAGATTCCAGGTACATCTTCTGTGCAGTACCTTGAGAGCCTTGGATGCCTGCATGAAAAGACCGTGTTGATCCACTGTGTGCAGGCAGACAGCGAAGACCTGGATATTATTGCCGAAAACCGGGCATCTGTCTGCCTCTGCCCTGGCAGTAACAGGTTCATAGGTGTGGGGAAAGCCCCTTCCTTTGAAATGTACAAACGGGGAATTAATATTGCACTTGGCACAGACAGCCTTGCAAGTAACCGTAAACTCTCCATACTTTCAGAAATGGCCCAGCTTGCCTCAGACGCCCCTGCACTACCCCCTGAGGCAATTCTGAAGGCGGCAACTGCAGGCGGAGCAATGGCATTGGGCCATGAAAACGACTTCGGCAGGCTTGAGCCGGGGAAGTCCGCTTTAATGCTGTTAATCAGGGGGGAGTGTGCAAGTGCAGGGGATGCCCTGGAGTTTACGGTATGCCAGGCACACAGGGATACTGTGAATGTTTCCCTGATTGAAGGGTGAACAGTGACGTTGACATTCAGAGGGACTGCCGCTGAACAGCGGTTAAGTGTGCCCTATTGTTGGACCATTTTTTCTTCAAATTTCGGATTCTTCATACTCATTTGTCTTATCTCTGACTGAACCCTTTCTGCCAGAAACATTTTTAATAATGACTGGTAAGGTACATCCTTTTTATTGGCCAGAAATTTGAGCTCGTTTAAAAGATGCTCAGGCAAACGCAATGAGATAGTTTTTAAAGATGGTTTCAGGTTAGGAAGTATGAGCTCTTCAGCACGATCCCAATCTATATATTCTGTTGAGTCATGGGA
>JALWJV010000331.1 GCA_026996955.1 Deltaproteobacteria bacterium | reverse complement strand
TTTAATGGATGAAATTTCAGTTAAATCAAAATTTGACACTATTCTTGCAAACTGCTATTTGCTTTAGTAGATTTGTAAAAATGTGATTTTGCGGTTTTCCGCACTGCCCCGCAGATTCCGGCAACATGGGCAATACAGCGTGTTATGTGAGCCCACATTGATTTGCATGTATCAGACATGTATGGAAAGCCATGCGGGACTAGCCGTAAAAATTCTGACCCAGATTGAGCGTTTCAAAAATACGTTCAGAACAGGACTTGAAGATATTATGTTTAAAACCATAGCAGGTTGGCTCTCAAATGATCTGGCCATTGATCTTGGCACTGCAAATACCCTTGTTTTCGTCAAGGGCAAGGGCATAGTGCTCAGGGAACCTTCAGTGGTGGCTGTAAAGAAAGACGCCAGGGCAAACAAGGTGCTGGCAGTGGGTAAAGAGGCCAAGATGATGCTGGGGAAGACCCCTGGCAACATAGTGGCAATCAGGCCCATGAAGGATGGCGTCATTGCTGACTTTGAAGTTACCGAGGCAATGTTGCGTTATTTCATACGCAAGGTCCACAACCGCATGCTGGCCCGGCCAAGGATCATCGTCAGTGTGCCTTCGGGCATTACACAGGTTGAAAAGAGGGCTGTGCGGGAGTCAGCAGAGTCTGCCGGAGCCCGTGAGGTCTATCTTATTGAAGAGCCCATGGCCGCCGCAATTGGCGCAGGGCTTCCAATTACAGAGCCAACTGCAAACATGGTTGTTGATATCGGTGGCGGCACCACGGAGGTGGCGGTTATCTCCCTTGCAGGGATCGTGTACAGCAAGTCTGTGCGTGTTGCCGGTGACCGGATGGATGCAGCCATTCTTCAGCACATAAAGAGGCGTTATAATCTCCTGATAGGGGAACACTCTGCAGAGACCATAAAGGTTACCATTGGTAATGTTATGCCCAAGGAGCCCTATGAGCAGATGGAGATAAAGGGCAGGGATCTAATCTCCGGCGTTCCCAAGAACATCACCATTGATGCATCAGAGGTTAAGGCAGCTATTGATGAGCAGATTGAAAATATCGTTGAGACCGTGAAGATTGCCCTTGAACAGACTCCCCCGGAGCTTGCAGCAGACATAGTTGACAAGGGAATAGTGCTCACAGGCGGCGGTGCCCTTCTTAAAAATCTGGACAAGCTGCTCAGAGACAAGACCGGTCTGCCAATTATAATAGCCGAAGATCCCCTCTCCTCAGTTGCCCTTGGTTCAGGCAAGACCCTGGACAATCTTGATATCCTCAAGGAGATTATGATTAACTGACGGCTGTGTGCGGTTTTGTGAGCGCATATAATAATATCAGTAATATCAGTAAGATCAGAGCGATGATCTGAGTTGAACACCTTACATTTCGTTGCCGGTACCCAAAAAAAAATCCAGAAAAATCGGATCGGCACTTGTTGCAATTATAGCAGCGGTGCTGGTCATTTTTGCCCTTGTGGGACTTAACTTCCGGTCCGTCTCCCTCCTTGTGCCTGTTGATTCTGTTTTCACTGACATGGCAGGCTATTTCCAGAAAGGCATATCCAATCCCCTGCAGTGGGTCAGTCATGTCTGGGATTCCTACGTAAATCTCAGAAATGTAAAGCAGCAGAACAACGCCTACCGGGAGGAGATCGCCCGTCTGAGGCAGGAGGTGATTCGTTACCGCGAGGCCCTTATTGAGAATGAGCAGCTTCGAGGGCTTCTTGGCATCAGGGAAAAGGTTTCCGGAAGGACCATGGTTGCCACCATCGTGGGTATGGACATCGACTCCTGGGTCTCTTCGGTCACGGTTGACAAGGGCCGTATGAACGGTGTTCGCAGGGACATGGTTGTGCTTGCCCCTGAGGGCGTTGCCGGAAGGGTTATCAAGGCAGGGCTTCATTTTAGCAGGGTCATGCTGATTTCAGACTATAACAGTGCAGTGGGGGCAATGATTCAGAGCAGCCGCATACGCGGAATTGTCAAGGGAAATGGCAGGGGAGGATGCACCCTGGAGTATGTTGAAAAGGGCCAGGATGTTGAGACCGGCGATAATGTAATCACATCAGGAACAGACGGTATTTTCCCAAGGGGCCTGCTTCTTGGCAGGGTTTCATCAGTGAAGAATTCCGGTGAATCCACCCTGTTTCAGACCATCGAGGTAGAGCCTGCCGTTGACCTTAAGGGGCTTGAAAAGGTCTTGATCCTGCTGACTGAAAGGCCGCTTCTTGAGCAGGAAAGATGAAACGTGATTATATCTTCTTTCTTGTAACGGGTTTTTTCCTTCTGGTGTTTGAAAGCGCCATTGGTGATCATGTCTCTGTTGCCAACATCCGCATTGACGCCCTTTACACACTGATAGTCTGGTTTGCCCTGAGGGTGCCCATGCCCCAGGGCTTTACCCCTGTTCTTGTCCTTGGGGTAATGGCAGAGGGCTTTACTGCACTGACTGCCGGGCTATATATTGGTGCTTATGTCCTGGCATATCTCATGGTGCGGTACATCGCAAGCCATCTGATGTACACTTCAATACTTCATCGGGTTCTGCTGGTGCTGTTTGTCAGCATGAACGGCACTGTTATCATACTGGCAGGAGG
>JALWJV010000330.1 GCA_026996955.1 Deltaproteobacteria bacterium | reverse complement strand
ATTTTGTGGAAGAACTGGGACGTGCCGGTATTAACTCACTCAAGATCGAGGGAAGGCTTAAGCCCCCCCATTACGTGAAATCAGTGGTAAGGGCGTACCGTGCGGTGCTTGACCTTCCCGCTGATGCAGATGAAAAAGCTCGGCGTTCTGTCATGGAGGAGGCCAGGGCGCTCCTTGCACAGTCCCTTGGAAGGCCTGGTTCTTCCGGATATTTTCTGTCTTCAAGGCCCTCAGGCGCTGTATCTCCTACACGGGCTGCAAATACCGGTCAGTATATTGGAAAGGTGGCGTCTTCAGTCAGTGACGGGACTGTGCTGGTAAGGGGAAAGGTAGTGCCTGAGCAGGGAGACAGGCTGAGGCTTGTGGATACAGCCCGGGATACGCAGCGTTCATTTACATGCAGGGGGGCAATGCCCCTGGATGATGCTGGCCTTTACGAGCTTGTGCTTCCTGACGGCTGGGATGCCAAGCCGGGCATGCTGCTCTTCAGGACTGACATGGCACGGGCCAGGAAGAAGGTGCATAAAGGGGAGAAAAAGGCTTTCAAGCCCGGTTTCCTTGAAGGGATAAGGGGGCGTGCCAGGACGGTTCTGACATCAATAGAGAGCCAGTATCCGGCACGGCGTAAGAAGGAGGCGGCCTCCTTTGCTGCCTCAAAGGGCCAGGCAAGGCGCAGGGAGCATGAGGTGCCGCTCTGGGTCAGGGCAAGGAGCATAAAACAGCTTGAAATGGCCTCTGAAATAAAATGTCAGGGGGTTATTATCTCATTAAGTGACAGTGTCCTTCGCCTGCTTGACTCCAGACGGGGAGAGCTTTTTCAGAACCGGGAGGTTGTATGGTCTCTTCCAGCCATAATCCAGGAGGAGATGCTTGGAAGGTACAGGAGGCTTGCCACCTCGGTGATGCGTCTTGGGTACAGGAACTTTGAAGTCTCAAACCTTGGACATATAAACCTGCTTAAAGAGATAAAGATAAAAGGCGGCAGGAAGAAAGACCGGGCTTCAGGACAGGGTGGCCAGCCCCGGCGGGCAATAAAATTGTATGGCCACTTCACCCTTAACCTGCTTAACAGTGAGGCTGTAAGGGCAGCAAGGGATATTGGCGTTTCCGTGCCCCAGCTTGCAGTTGAAACTGATTCCATGAATGCAGAAAGGGTGCTTGACCACGCCCCGCGCCCACTGTTCTTCACAGTATTTTCGTGGATTCCCCTGTTTACATCACGCCTGGATCACTCCTCATATGCACACGGCAGGCCAGTTTCAAGCATGAGGGATGAGCAGTTTTACTGGCAGAAGGGTAACGGAGCAAATGTTCTGCTTCCCCACAGGCCCTATTCCCTGCTGAAGCAGAGAAACGAGCTTGAGGCAATGGGATTCAGCGCCCTTGTAATAGACCTGTCAAACTGGCCTTCAGCACGGGAGATAAAGAGGCGCAAAAAGGGAAAGGTTGATCTCATGTCAATCCTGAACCGGGGCAGGGAGTTTAATTTTGATGCCCGGTTATGGTGATTATGGCTGTTTTTCAGGCAGAATGATGGTGAATACTGTGCCCTTTGGGTGATTCATCTTTACAGTAATTGTGCCGTTATGGTCCGAAACGATTGAATTTACAATTGCAAGCCCAAGGCCGGTGCCTCCGCTTCTCCTTGAAAAATAGGGGTCAAACAGCCGGTCCATGTCCCGGTGCGAAATGCCCCTTCCCGTATCAGCGATGGTGATAACCGCTTCTTTGCGGCCTCCAGGCATGCCCCTCTGTTCAAGGGTGACTGTAAGGCTGTCTCCCCTGTCCATGGCTGCCACTGCATTATCAAAGAGATTTACCAGCACCCTGCTGTACTGGTCCGGGTCAACCTCGATTTCAAGGGTGGAAAGGCTGCTTTTTACCGAAAAATTCAGGTCCGGGTTGCTCTGCTCGTAAACAGTCACCAGGTCTTCGGTGATTTTCCTTATGTCAGTTGGCACGAATCTGGGTGCAGGCATTCGGGAAAATCTTGAAAATTCATTTACCAGGCGCCTGATCTCTTCTACCTGGTTTATGATGGTGTCTGTGCATTTTTCAAATATCCCGCGCTGATCTTCTTTAAGCTCCTGGGCATATTTCTTTTTCAGTCGCTGTGCAGAGAGCTGGATGGGGGTGAGGGGATTTTTGACCTCATGGGCTATGCGCCGGGCAACCTCCCGCCAGGCAGCAAGCCTTTGAATCTTTTCAAGTTCAGTCAGGTCATCAAAGACAATGATTACCCCAAGTGCATTTCCTTCACTGTCGCGAAGCGTGGTGAAATTCACCACCAGGGAGAGTTCACGCTGTCCGGCCTTCATGCGAATGTGCCGCTGAATGGTGCCCCTGCCTGATTTTGCAAGTAATTTTCGAATCTCTTCAAATTCAGCAGCCTGTTCATGATTAAGGAGTTTTTTATAACTCTTTCCCACTATTTCATTTGCAGTAATAACCAGGATCTTTTCAGCAGCCTTATTAACCGTGGTGACCGTGCCCCTGCTGTCAAGGGCAATAACCCCGGCATTTACATTTTGAAGCAGAATCTCCATGTAGCGTCTGCGGTTATCAAGCTCACGGTAACTCTCCATAAGGTTCCGTGAGGCGTCCTCAGCCCTGTTCCTTGCCTCCTTGAGATCAGACATCATGGTATTAAATGCCCTGACAAGCGTGCTCAGTTCATCTCTGCCTTTGACCTCAAGCCTGAAATCAAGATCCCCGTGGGCAACACGCCTTACACCATCAGCCAGCATCTGTACCGGTTCTGTGATGCCCTTGGCCAGGCGAAATCCAAACCAGATTGCAACAAATATGATAAGCAGGGTGATAAGAAAAAGGGTAAGGAGTAGGGTTGTCTTGATGGGATGCTGAAAGAGCCTGAGCTGGCTGTAGTCTTCATACCCCTGGCGTACCCTGTCCAGTTTTTCAAGCATGTTTCCAGGAACAATCCCGCCTGTGACAAGAAAGGCAGTAACCTCTCCGCGGCTGTTTTTAAGGGGCATGACAGCCCTTATCAGTTCACCATGCCCTGTCTTCTGGGTGACTGTGAATAGAGAGCCCTTTTGGGCTGCCTGTTCAAATATGTCTTCAGGGACCGGCGGCAGGGGCTCTTTCAGATAAAGTGTCTGGCGGGAGATAAATTCGGTCCCGTCAATGCCCCTGAACTGTACCATCTGTACAGGCATGCAGCTGATTGCCTGGCTGTCCGCGGACTTTGCGTAAGCCGGGCTAAGCAGGTCTGATACGCATTCCAGGTCAGCCATCAGGCCGGTGGCCATGCACTGTTTCTCCACAGCATGCCCCAGGTCCCTGGCTGTCCTGGTAACACTCTCACGGCGGGAGGTGTAATAGGTCCGGCCAATGGATATGGCATCTTTAAGAGAGCTTTCAACCTTTACGTCAAACCAGTACGAGATACTGGTGTTCAGGAACTGAAAGGCCACCATGAACAGAATTGCTGTAGGGATCAGGGAGAGTGAGACAAAGGCTATTACCATTTTGGTCCTTAGCCTTGCCCCGAGCACGTGTTTGCGATCCTCGAACAGGAGTTTGACGAGGTTTCTGACAATGAGGAATATCAGGACCAGGATCAGCAGGATGTTGATGTTTATCACAGAGAAGATGAGCACATTGCTGCTCAGGGGCAGGGGAGCCGCATGGGACAGGAGAAAGTACTGGAAAAATGAGAAAATCAGGATGAGCACCACGGCCACTGCCATGATGATCCGTTCCCGCTTTCGCCTGTTTTCATTCTCAGTAATTAAACTTGACTTCATGCCACTCGGTTGTAAAGCCCCAGGATGAGAAGATATTCAGTATGCCTGTAAAGGCGATGGAGGATTTTTCCTTTTCCACCCGTGCCCGCAGCTTTAGTCTGTAAGTCTCACTGCTGGAGAGCTTGGAAAGTTTTATCAAAGGTTCACGCTCAACAACGGAAACAAGCCTGCACGCCTCATCCCTGTTATTCACCATGAATATCCTGTGGGAATGCAGGCCATACCGGACCATGTATTCCCCTTTAAGGGCGTCATATCTTATTTTGCGGGATATGGTCCTTGAGACAACTGTTGAATCCATTAAAATGCCAGGCGTTTCCAGTTCCAGTTCGTATGTGAATGTAAGGGGGATTCCGCTCTGAAGCGCCCCCATGACCTGATCCGGAAAGCCTCCAACCAGCCTGAAGCTTACGTAAAGCATTGTCTGGTCATTTATTATTGATACATCTGAGATCCGTGCCGGCTCCCGGGTGTCTGGAGACACTGATTCATCGGCTGATCCGTAACCCTGCGGCATAAAGAACAGGACAGAAACGGCAAGGGCCAGGATGAATGTCAGGCAGTGTGGTATTTTAGAGTGGGCTTGGGGCACTTTAAAAAGATTTTCAGTGTGAAATATTTCAGGAATGTTTGTAGTCAGCAGTAAATTTAGTTTATGTCAAACAACCTACTATATCAGCATGTGTCATGAAAATAAACAGTGTACCGGGCTGCAACCTGATTAAGTCAGGTGATAACCGTTCATCGTATTAACTTGACACACAGCTTGCCCTGTCATAAATTCCACTTTATTGTGGCCTGTGGTAACATGGCTGTGTCTTATATGGTTATGTACCTGTTTATGTGTCGTTTTGTTGCTGCCTGTGTTTCAAACATGAAATTCAACGATTACTAAGGAGATAGAAGATGGCTGATGAAAAGGTAATTCATGTAACAGATGGAGATTTTGAGACAACTGTACTCAATGCGGAGCTTCCAGTTCTGGTTGACTTCTGGGCAGCGTGGTGTGGACCGTGCCGGGCGATAGCTCCCATGATTGATGAGCTTGCATCTGAATACGACGGCAAGGTTGTTATTGCCAAGATGAATGTTGATGAAAATTCCTCTACGCCGGGCAAATTTGGGATTCGTGCTATCCCCACACTTATCCTTTTCAACAAGGGTAATGTAGTGGATCAGATAACCGGCGCCGTTGGCAAGGCGATGATAGAGACTGCGCTGGCCAAGGTCCTTTAACCTGTAAGCTGAGTGTTCTTTTTTATGCAACACGTTTGAAGAGTTCTCAAGCTAGGTCTAATTTATATTTTCAGGAATAAAGATGAAATCTGATACTCTTGTTATTGCAGGCGGTGGACCTGCCGGTCTCACCGCCGCAATTTACGCCTGCAGGGCAAGAATCCCCACAGTGCTTATTGAGAAGGTAAGCCCCGGCGGTCAGGTGCTGATTACAGACCGGGTGGACAACTATCCCGGTTTCCCGGAGGGTATTGCGGGTTATGAGCTGGTTGACCGCATGCTTGCCCAGGCCAAGCGCTTTGGTCTTGAACAGAGAAATGGCGAGATAATATCTGTTCAGCCGCCTGCCCGGAGCGGGGAGCCGGTAAAAATCAGCCTTGCCGATGGTGAAACCATTGAGGCCGGAGGATTGATAATTGCCACAGGGGCTTCCCATAATCACCTGGGCGTTCCTGGAGAGACCGAGCTTGCCGGAAGGGGGGTATCATACTGCGCCACCTGTGACGGGCCGTTTTTTAATGATGCCCATGTTGCCGTTGTGGGCGGGGGAGACACTGCGGTACAGGAGGCAATATTCCTGACAAAATTTGCAAAAAGGGTCACGCTGATCCACAGGCGTGATCAGCTGAGGGCTATTAAACTCCTTCAGGAGGAGGCATTTGCCAACCCGAAAATAGAATTCGTATGGGATACGGTGGTGGAGTCCATTAACGGGACCGACAAGGTTGAATCTTTGTCCCTCCTTAACAAAAAGACCGGCGAGAAAAGCACCATCAGTGTGGATGGCGTGTTCATCTTTGTGGGTATCCATCCCAATACCCAATTCCTCAAGGGAACGGTGGAGATGAACCAGTGGGGATTTATAAAGACCGATGAGGAGATGAGGACCTCTGCCCCGTCAATCTGGGCTGCCGGAGACTGCAGGGAAAAGCCCCTTCTCCAGATAGTTACTGCAGTTGCCGATGGGGCTGTTGCAGCACATTCTGCAGAGCTGTCAATGGGACACGGATAATGGCCCTGTTCAGAATCCTTTCAGCCAAATTTTTTGTTGCAGGCCTTATCCTTGCGGCCCTGCTGCTTTCATCAGGATGCGCCAAAGATTCCTGGTTTGGCAGTATGTTCGGGTCGTCTGAGCCTGAAGTGGATGTCTCAGGCGATGAACTTCAGATGACCCGTGAGGCAATGGAGTACTTCAAGGTGGGGCGGTACCTTCTTGCAGAGGAGATATTTCAGCAGATACGGGACCGTTACCCTTTCACTCCACAGGCAACCCTGGCAGAGCTTCGTCTTGCAGACTGCAAGTACTATAAGATGCTCTATGAGGAGGCCATTCCTCTGTACGAGGAATTTGAAAAGCTTCACCCCAATAACGACGCCATACCCTATGTGATATTCATGGAAGGCTCATGTTACTATGAGCTTATGGATACGGCGGACAGGGACCAGGAAAACACACACCGAATGATTGACACCTATGACAGGCTTCTCAAACGCTATCCTGACAGTCCGTTCACATATGAGGCAAAGAAGAGGATTAAAGAGGGCAGAAACCTCCTTGCGGAACACGAGCTTATAGTGGCAAAGTGGTATGCACGGACTGATCAGCACAAGCAGTCAATCAACAGGCTGAACCTGCTTCTTGCCATGTATCCTGATACAAAGTGGGTTGATGAGGCAAGGGCGCTCCTTAATGCCCAGACCTCTGCCGTTTCTGAAACCGCATCTGTGGAGGAAGAAGAGGTCAAAAAGATTTTGGAGCCTTGGTACAAGAGGCTTTGGCCCTTCTGATAACCTGCCTGCCTGGCTGCTAAGTACATTAAACAGCCAGGCATGATCCCGCTGAGGCAAAGAAAAACCGGCTGCCAAGCTGGGCAAAAAGCCTGGCACTGTTTTCAAGCCCGGTGCAGTGTGAGGCGCCAAGTAACTGCACGTCAAACTTGCCAAGCGCCTTGAGTGTCATGTCAAACTGTTCACTGTCTGCAAAGCCCAGGTGGGTTCCTCCCATAACAGCATAAATTGGTCTTTCCGGGAGCATGTTATTTACATGCTCAAGGATGTTGACAAGCCCTGCATGGGCACACCCCAGGATTACAACCAGTCCCTTTTTTGTCTCAACCACCATTGAAAGGTCATCCAGTAGCGGGTCCTGCTCCCACTTGCCGTCTGCTGTTCTGATCTGCATGTGCGGGTCAGGGGGCTCAAATTCTGTTATCCTGGGGACCTCGCCTGTAAGGAATATGCCCGGGTAAATCTCGGTGAAGTCCCGGGTCAATCTGAAATCGGCTCCCATGCTTTCAAGCCATGCCCGTCTGAACCTGATGCCAATGTCCCTGTGGGCATTGTCCTTGTGCCATCTCCGTTCCACAAAGATATCAGGGTGGCCATGAACCGGTATCTTGCCTGTGAGGGACAGCACCTTGGGGAGCCCGCCGGTGTGGTCATAGTGGCCGTGACTTAAGACCAGGCACTCGATTGAACAGAGGTCTTTTTTCAATATGAGGGAGTTTGATGCAATTCCCTGGCCCTGTCCGGTATCAAAGAGCAGATTGCCGTGGTCTGTTTCAAGGAAAACTGCCCAGCCATGCTCTCCTGTTATGCCAAAAGGACCGGAAACGCTGTTTTCGCAAAGTACGGTTGCTTTGAGATTTCTGTTTGCTGTCATGGCTCCTGTTTATCCCCTTTTCCGGCTGTTATCTCGAATGTTAAACCTGTTATCCGGGTAACTGTTCAGCGTATTAACAGTGATTAAGGTACGTGAATGGTCTTGTTTCTCCGTTCCGGAGAATAATTTCTTCTTTTTCTAAGGCTTGCTCCGCCAAAATCGCGAAACTCGCTCGTACCTCGCTCAGACAGACGCGATTTTATGGCTGCGCTTCGCCAAGAAAAACTACGAAATCATTCAGAGTCACTCCAAAACAAGACCATTCACTGCGCTGAATAGATACTTATCCGGTTTAATTCCCACTCTTGTTCATTGCAGAGTTTACGCTTTCATGCACCATTGAAAAGACCTCCTGGAATGATGAAGGCGTAACCTTGCCCATTTCAATAAATTTTACCACAATTTCCTTGGTCACCTTCATTACCAGCTCTCTTTCCCTTGCTGAACGGGCGTTTTCAATCTCAGGTGATGGTATGTTACGGGAACTGCCTGCGGTTTTTTTTGACATGGGATGCTCCTTGAAGTCATTTCAAAACAAAACAGCCCCTGTTGAAGAAGAAGGCCAATTCTGCTCAACAGGGGCTGTAACATAGGAAAAATCCCTTGAAGGACCCTCCCTGTATTTTCATTTGTAATGGTGGAGCTAAGCGGGATCGAACCGCTGACCTCTTGAATGCCATTCAAGCGCTCTCCCAGCTGAGCTATAGCCCCACACAGGTCAATAAAATAACAGGGCACTTAATAACATGAAGCTCAACATGCGTCAAGCAAGTGATTTGTAATCTTAACCCCTTGCATGTTGGAGATGTTTGCGGTTTTGTACCTATATAAGCACAAAGCTGAAAGCTCAAGGCTCAAAGTAATGGAAAGAAAATGAATCTTGACAAACACGGGTGCATTACTGCCGCATGGGTTTACACAGGGTGGCACAGTTGTCCTGAGCGGGACAGGATGTTCGGTTCTGAATGGGACCTGGTGTTTAATGCCAAGCCCCATTTTGAAGGCCATAATCAGCCAAGGCTTCCCCTGTTGGGAAGGTATGATGATTCCCTCAGGGAGACTGCAGCAATGCAGGTTTCCTGGGCCATGTCATACGGTATTGATCTTTTTGTGTACGGGATATTCTGGTCCAGGGGAAAGAGAGTGCTTGAAAAGGCACTTGACCAGGGATTTCTAGGGCTTGAGCCCAGGATGCCTTTTGCGGTCATGTGGGCAAATCGCATGCCCAGGGGCGTGCAGCCGGTAAAAGACAGCAGGCAGCCAGTAATTGACCCTGCCCGGCTGGTCTATACTGATCCGGATGATTTTCTTGATCTTATAAAGTTTGTCTGCAACCAGTATTTTATAAAACCATCATATTTCAAGATCGTGGGGTCTCCCCTTTTTGCCATCTTTGATTCCACCTTTTTTATAAGGCAGATGGGGGAGGAGATGTGCAGACAGGCCGTCAGAAGGGCCCGGGAGTTTATAAAGGAACAGGGATTTACGGATATTCACCTTATGGCAGTAAATCCTGCCCCTGACTGGCTTCCTGTGTACAGTCGTGTTGGGTTCGACTCTGTTACTCACTATGTCTTTCTGCCCCACTGGAAAGGTGAATACCTGCAGGATTATGGCGAACTGACAATGGAGAGGGCAGGGCAGTGGTCCTATTTTGCAGAAAAAACCGGCCTTGCCTATTTCCCCTCTGTGGCTACAGGCTGGGATGCAACACCACGGGGCGTAATGCATTCAAAGTTTCGCCCAAAACGATACCCGTGGTGGCCTGTTGTAACCGGAGAACATCCTGAGCGTTTTTGTGATGCCCTGAAAAATGGCCTGCGCTATTCCAGTAAACATAACCGGCCTGCCATTACCTTTATTGCCTCTCTTAATGAGTGGAGTGAAGGCCATTATCTGGAGCCTGATGTCCGGCACGGTTTTGGCTGGCTTGATGCAGTAAAGGAGGCGGTTAATGCCGAGATTCATCTCCGTTGATGTGGAGCTGACAAATATCTGCGGAAATGATTGCGCCATGTGTCCACGTGAGGCAATAAGGCGTGCTTCCGGCAGTATGGATGAAAGAGTATTCAGGGACCTGTTGCATTTTTTTGGAAAAAGCCGGTGTCTTGTGACTTTTTCAGGCATGGGCGATCCGTTGCTCCACCCGCTGCTTCCTGAGTTCATCGGGCTCTTGAGAGAGGCCGGGCACGAAACCGGCGTTGTGGTGCATCCGGCATCCCTGCGCAGTAATTTTGGCGGTGAGAGCGGTGCTGACCGGCTCGTGAGGTGCCTGCCTGACAGTGTGACAGTTTCATTTCCCTCAATCAGAAGGGATGTCTTTGAGCGGTTATGCCCATCCATAACAATGGATGAGGCCCTGGAAGAGGTACTGGCATTTTCAAGACGTGCAGGAAGGAGAGTAAGGGTTTCAGGAATCCTTACCGGGCTGAACAGTGATGAGGGCAGGGAGTACAGAGATTTCTGGAGAAGGCATAAGATACCTGCCTGGATTACCCCATGTCACACAAGGGGTGGAAACCTGAAGGCTAAGGAGTTGATATTGCGGCCTGTGGCACAAGGGTCAGGGCCAAAAAACTGCTCACTGTTTCTTTTTCACACCTTTATTGCATGGACAGGGGATATTCTTGCATGTTGCCATGACCTTATAGGGGAAACTCGGTTAGGAAGCGTTAGGAGAGGCGCTGGCTGGTCAAGCCTTATAAGAGAGAAGGAGAGGCTTGCTCAGAACACCCCCTGCCCGCCATTTAAGCTGTGCAGAGAGTGTGATGAGCCTTTGCGTGACATTAATCTTGGGGAGCTTCCGGTAGAAGGGGATATTATGGGCAGAAAAGGATTTTTGGCCAGGATTTCCAGGGAATCCGGCAGGACTAAATGAAAAAGGGCAGAGAAATCCGCCCTTTTTGAAACGCTCAATTCAGGTGTGTGAAATTCAGTCGCCTAACAGGTCATCTATTATCTGCTTGATCTGTTGGATATCAAACGGCTTGCTTACAATGGCGTTTGCGTTTTTTTCCTCAGCCAGCTCCTCTGCATGATAACCGTAACCGGTCATTGCCATTACAGGGATTTCAGGATGTTCCTCTTTGAGGATCGAGATTATTCCGATCCCGCTCACATACGGCATTGCAATATCTGTTATTACAAGGTCGTAGCGGTCACTTTTTATCTTTTTAAGCCCTTCCAGGCCGTCTGCAGCAGTAAATACCTCGTAATTTAGGTAGGTGAGGTAATCTTCAAGCATGCTGCGTACTTCCGGGTCATCTTCAATTATAAGAATACTTTTTTTCTCAGACATTTTTTTGGTTAATCTGTAAGCTGTTTATTTGTTATGGGCTGAAATC